>CADAPI010000066.1 GCA_902789705.1 uncultured Ruminococcus sp. | reverse complement strand
ATATCATACATACGGATTTGACTGGCAGCCTGGAAAGATCACATGGTATGTTGACGGCAAGAAGGCTTATGAAGCTACACAGAACATTCCTACAACACCTGGCAAGATCATGATGAACGCATGGCCTGGCAAGACTGTTGATGACTGGCTCAAGGCTTTCAACGGCAAAACTCCTCTCACAGCTTACTACGAATGGGTTACTTACAACAAGTAATCAGTGAATCACTGATCAGACCGAAAATCAGGCTCAGCCGGATTTTCGGAGGGGGAATTTAAAGGGCTTCACCCCGCCCCCGTACTGATCGATTCATTATCAGGTAATTTTTACGGTTATCACGTATCGTCTGACCGAAATGAGACGGTACGAAAAAATCCGGCAGCGAAAAGCCACCGGATATATACATAAAAATATTCTATTTTCATATAAAAATACAAAGAACAAAAATATACAAAAACAAAAAATCATTTTTTCCCGTAAACAGCAGCTTAGTTATGAGCTGCTGTTTTTATTATGCACTGTATTTTCAAGCAGATTGTTTCCGAAGAAATTATACTTTTTCTTGTACTCATTAGGTGTGGTGCCAGTATATTTCTTGAAAACCTTGATAAAGTAACTCTGAGTACTGAAATTAAGGATATTGCTTATCTCAAGTATTGAACTTCCGGAATATCTGATCATATCAGCTGCTACTTCAACTTTTTTAATGGTCACATATTCACTGAAAGTCACTCCGAGTTCAGACTTGAAAAGCCTTGAAAAATACGGCAGACTAAGATTAAGATAATCGACAACATCCTGCATTTTTATCTTGTCATGAAGATGTTCACTGATATAGTCGATCGCTCTTATGACCTGCTTTGAATAAACTCTGGTATTTCTTACAGTACGCATTCGTTTGGTAAATCCGGTTATCATCTGGTCATGCATATCATGTACTTCCGCCTCAGTTGTACATGTATCTGCCTTCATGATATAGACATCACTGAGGTTATATGCCTCCTCAGGTGTCATTCCGCTGCTTATGCAGAATCTTGTGATCATGGCTACAGAAACAACAAAGTGATACTTAAGATTCCTTAACGGATCCTTTGAAAGATTACCGTATCCGCCGCTGCACAAAGGAGTGGCAAGAAGCTTTACTTTTTCAAGATCACCGGTACAAATACTTTCATAAAATGCGATTTCCCTGTCAAAAGATGCATGTTCGAAGTTTTCTTCCCTCTGGGCAAACAGGTGCTCAAACATTCGTTTATTGGTTGCGTTGTCATCCCCGGATGAATTGTTTATCATGGAATCCCTCCCTGTTTATCAGATTCGCCGAGATTAAATCAGTGTTTCTTTTTATTATATAATAACAGAACAATTTTTTCAATACAGAACCCTGAAATTTCATCAGATTGATCAATAAAAAATGAATTTCAAAAAGAAATGTTAATAAATTAATATACAGGCATATATTAATGATATACTTTTTAACAGTTATAATATATAATTAATCCTGATAATGATAAAGTGCGACACGAATATTGAAGCAGTATATTACACACAAATAATCTCAGGAGTTGATAACATGGCTAAAGTAAAAAAACTTGAAGGATTCATGAAGGGAATCAACCTCGGCGGCTGGATCTCACAGGGCGAAAAAGATCCGGAATACATAAAGAATTTTATCACTGAAGATGACATCAGAAGAATTGCATCATGGAAGGTAGACCATGTACGCCTTCCTGTTGACTTTGACATTATACAGGACGAAAATGAAAACCCGATCGAACTCGGACATCAGTGCATAGAAAACTGTATCGCATGGTGCAGAAAATACGGACTCAATCTCGTGCTCGACGTTCACAAGGCTGACGGCTACGTTTTCGATGCATACAAGGGTTCTGAATTTTTCAACGACGAAAAACTTCAGGAAAAGTTCTACCGTCTCTGGGACGATCTTGCAAGAAGATACAGCAAACACAAGGACATGATAATTCTTGAGCTTCTTAACGAAGTAGTTGATCCTAATGTTGCTAAACAGTGGAACGAGATCGCCGCAAAGGCCATAAAGGTAATAAGAAATATTTCACCTGATGTTCGTATCATTGTCGGCGGTGTTGAAAACAATGCCATCACTTCAGTAAAACTCCTCGATCCTCCGGCAGATGAAAACATAATCTATACTTTCCACTGCTACGAACCGCTCATCTATACTCACCAGGGTGCGCACTGGATCGATACAATGGATGTAAACTTCCGCATTTCCTATCCGGGACCGTTTGACGAATATCTTAAAGCGTCAAAGGAACAGCTCGGTGAAAAGGCCGGTTTCCTCTTCGATGAAAAGTTCGGTTTCACGGAAATAGGAACAGACTTTTTTGAAAAATTCTTTAAGGAAGCAATTGAAGTCGCTGCCGAAAGAAACGTAACTCTTTACTGCGGCGAATACGGAGTTATCGACCGTGCAGATCCTAAGGAATCGATCAAATGGTACCGCGACATTCAGTCCGTATTCGAAAAATACGGTATCGGACGTGCTGCATGGACATACAAGGAAAAGGATTTTGGTCTTATAGGCCCTGCTTATGACGATATCAGAGACGAGATAATCGCCCTTCTTTAATCAGTATTCCCATATTTGACGGATTTTCACTTACTGCCGGAAACGTACTGCGTTTCCGGCAGTATTTTTATAAAAAATTATTCTTTTTACGGTGATAAATGTATTGAAATATTATTAAAAACTTGCTATAATAGTAGTAAGTTTTAAAAATCACGATGAGGTATAGAGATGGCAAGAATTATTTCAGTTATTACTCAGAAAGGCGGAGTCGGCAAGACTACCACGGTAAATGCTCTGGCAGCCACTTTAAATAAATTAGGAAGGCGCGTCCTCGCCATAGATATGGACCCTCAGGGCAATCTTTCATTCAGCCTTGGTGCCGAAACTGAAGACGTACGTACTATCTACGACGTAGTCAGAAAAGAGATGAACGCTCTTGACTGCATCCAGCGCTGCAATACTTCTGACGTTATACCTTCTGACATACTTCTCAGCTCCATCGAACTGGACTATACCGGAAAAAACAGAGAATTCCTTCTCAGGGAAGCTCTCGGTGATGTAAAGAATCTTTACGACTACATTCTCATCGATTCACCGCCAAGCCTCGGCGTTCTTACAGTTAACGCCCTTGCAGCCAGCAAATATGTTATCATGCCGATGCTTCCGGACATTTTCAGCCTTCAGGGAATCGCAAAGGTTTACGACGTTATCGAGCACGTAAGACTTACATGTAATCCTAAACTTGAGATAGGCGGAGTTCTAGTTAACCGTTACAACAAGCGTTCCAAACTACACAAGGAAGTTATGGGAACAGCGCAGCTGGTATCAAGAAAGCTCAGTATACCTGTTTTCAGAACAGCTATAAGAAACAGCCCTGCTATTTCAGAAGCGCAGTCACTTCAGTGTGACATAACCGAATACAACCGCAGAGTAGCTGCGATAAGAGATTTCAAGGCACTGACAGAAGAACTGATCGAACGAGGCATCCTATAGTATCAAAACGGAGGCAGTTATGACAAACACAAGGAGAACAAAAAGAAATATAAACAAGGAACTTATGTTCAGCAAAATAATGCCTACCTACTCCACAAGTACTTTCAATGAGTATTATCAGAACGGTACGGAAGCAAGGGGTCCGAGAGGCAGTGAACCGGATACTTTCAAAATACGTGAAAAGGTACTCGACGCACTCAAGGACAGAGTACCTATGCAGGACGATGAAATAGATCTTCCTCCTGTAAGGAACAGTGAACCGGAATTCCCGAACGGAACATACCGTCAGGCTTATCAGAACTATCATCAGAACCGTGACCAGATACAGCAGTCACAGCCTTATCAGAGCACACGCGTATTCCCTGTTCAGAACCAGATTCAGCTTACACAGGAAGTACCTGTCCAGCGCCAGATGCAGTTCACACAGGAAGCACCTGTTCAGCGTGAAACATCTGCAGCGACTCAGCCTGCTGTGATAAACAGTGACGAACCGCGTTACATCAATGTCACAGAAGAAGTTCTTTACTCAAAGCTTAACGAGATGATAGCAAAATTCAAATGCTGCAGCTGCGAAAAATGCAGACAGCACATCGTTCTTCAGGTTCTCAACAGTGTAAAACCTGAGTACGTATACAAAAAGCCTTCCGAAGTGAAGAAACTTATAGCTGAAAACAACTATGTTGATATAAATCAGCCGCTTATCAGGGCTATTCTCGAAACAAAATCAAATCCGCCGCATAAAAAATAATTGTAAAAAGTCACAAATGTCCTTATGGATTTTTGTGACTTTTCGGTCTTTAATTCCTATGATTTCTGACGAAAAATATAGTGTACGACGAGTATGGCTTGCTATAACTGCGTCCGTATAATATAAAGTGCAAAGGATTGCACTATAACGGGGAGGGAAATCCATGGAAATAAACGATACTACCAAGATCAGCTCTTTCTATCCGAAATCTGAAGTCAAAAGTGTCAGAAAGTCTGCTAAAACTTCAGACACATCTGCCGTAAGTACAGGTGCTCAGGAATCCGGAATTTCTGCAATGCAGAAGCAGGATACGTTTGTAAGGCAGGAAAGTGTCTCAGCTACTGACACCGGTATCTACTCAAAGGAATCAATAACAAGGACCATTGAGGAACTGGAAGATCAGAGAACTCAGGCTTTTGTATCTATGATCGAAAAAATGTTCCAGTCACAGAGCAATTCCGAGTTTCTTTCAGTAGGTGACATTACGAAGAATATCTCTCTTCACTTCAGCACTGAGGATATCGAAGCAGCAAAGGAATCCATCTCTGACGGCGGTTTCTACTCTGTCGATGCTGTAGCAACAAGGATAATGGACATGGCAATGTCGCTTGCAGGAGACGATCCTGAAAAAATATCCGTGATGCGCGATGCAGTTACAAAGGGATTTGGTAAAGCAGCAGAAACCCTTCATCTGAAAGAGGACGATATGCCTGACATTACCAAGGACACCCTTGCAGAAGTTATGAAACGTTTCGACGACTGGGAGGAATCCTATAAGAAGACCGAAGAGACTGTCTGATCAGGATTATTTCCGGCTCAAACTAAAATATGATAAAGACAACTGTTCATATTTTAGCATCAGAAATTAGCTGTATTATTATAATACAGCTAATTTTTTGTCCGTTTAAAAATTCCGCCCCACTCCGTTCAGGAATGGGGCATTTTAAGGAGAACATAACTTGAAACCTGAATATATACACGAACCGACTGATCTGCAGTGCGGTCAGGCTGTCCTTGCCATGCTCGCTGGCATCACGGTTGATGAGATCATCTCATTTCTTGACAACGACCGCGAGACAACACTTAAGGAAATGAAGAAAGCCGCAGCTCACTACGGACTTGAAATGAGTCCTCACAAAATAGAAGTTCACGACAGAACAGAACTGCCCGAGACCTGCATACTCAGTCTTGAAACGCCTCGCTGCTGGCACTGGTCGCTTTACAGCGAAGGCGTATTCTACGATCCGGAACACGGCGTAATGGATGACTTTCCGGAAGCAAACAGAAAATACTACTGGGAGATAAAATCAAAATGAAAGATGAACTCACAAAACGAAGGTTCGAAGACCTGGCGGACAAGGCATTCAAAAGCAATCACTACACTTTTACGTCTTTTCTGACCGAGGCTGAGCTTTCTGAATTCTATACTATAAAGCACCTGTCCCCTTCCTCCTATACGATATGGGGCGGCAGAGAAAACGCTGACAGAGTTATGATACGCTTCGGAAACCCTGAAGAACTTGGATACACCGAGGAGTTTCCGATAAAATGCGTTGCCATCGAACCGCTGTCGAAGAAATTCGCCGAGGAACTTACACACCGCGACTTTCTGGGATGTCTTATGAATATCGGTATAAAGCGCTCGGAAACCGGCGATATTATCGTAAATGAAAAAGCCGCATATGTTTTCTGCACTGAAAAAATGGCAGAGTACATATGCAGCGAAATAACCCGTGTGCGTCATACAGTCGTCTCATGCAGAATCACCGAAGAACTGCCTGAAAGTTCCGGTTCAGAACCTTCCTCACTTGAAATACAGGCCGCTTCCGAACGTATCGACGGAGTTATCTCGAAAGTTTTCCACCTTTCGAGAAGCAGTTGTTCAGAACTCTTCCGCGAAAAGAAGATCTTCGTAAACGGCAGACTTAACGAAAACAGCAGTTATCTTCTCAAGGAAGACGACAAGATATCAGTCCGCGGTTTTGGAAAGTTCATCTTCAAAGGAATAAGCGGTACTACACGTAAAGGGAACAAAATAATTACGGTTGAAAAATTCTGATACTTCACCGCCACATACGAAAAAGAATATCATAAACAGCAGACAGCATATCCGTCACGTATCTGCGTAAGCCGGATATGCTGTCTTTTTAGTATAGACGGGAAATTTACGGGAATTTTCCAAGTCCCCCCACTATGATCTCTGAATAAGTCATCGTTTACTTAATGTTTTCAAGTATTTTATCAGTCATCTCAGTACAGCTGAGAGCATTTCCGCCGGATGTACCGAGAAGATCAGCTGTTCTGAAACCTTTTTCAAGAACTGCATCCACTGCCTTTTCAATGCAGTCTGCTTCTTCTTTCAGATCAAATGAATAGCGGAGCATCATCGCCGCCGACAGAACGGTTGCTATCGGGTTGGCCTTGTTCTGACCGGCTATATCCGGAGCAGAACCGTGTATCGGTTCGTACATGCCGCGCTTTGTGCTTCCGAGTGAAGCTGATGCCAGCATACCGATGGAACCGGTTATCTGTGACGCTTCATCGGACAGGATATCACCGAACATGTTTGAAGTAACTATTACGTCAAACTGACCGGGATTTCTTACGAGCTGCATTGCCGCATTGTCAACGAGCATGTCGGAGTACTCAACCTCAGGATATTCCTTCGACATTTCATGCATGATCTCGCGCCACAGACGTGAGGTTTCAAGAACGTTCGCCTTGTCGATGCTTACGAGCTTCTTATTTCTCTTCATGGCTGTTTCAAAAGCCACCCTGCCGATACGCTCAATTTCCATACGGCTGTAGGCTTCCGTATCAAATGCCTCAGGGCCGTACTTTCCTTCGCGTCTTCCGCGTTCGCCGAAGTAGATGCCGCCTGTCAGCTCGCGAACTATCATCAGGTCAAAACCGCCCGCAACAATATCCGCTCTCAGCGGTGAGGCATTCTTAAGTGCCGGGTAAAGCTTTGCCGGACGAAGATTTGTAAACAGTCCGAGCGCCGATCTTATACCGAGCAGTGCCTTTTCAGGTCTTTTGTTACCCGGAAGTCCGTCCCACTTCGGTCCGCCCACCGCTCCGAGGAGAACACTGTCGCTTACAAGACATCCCTTTACCGTTTCCTCCGGAAGCGGCTCACCCGTTGCATCGATCGCACATCCGCCGATAAGGTAAGGGGTAAACTCAAACTCATGTCCATACTTTGTGCCGATCTTTTTCAGCACTTCCACTGCGCTGTCAACTATCTCAGGACCAATACCGTCGCCCTTCAGTAATGCTATGCTGTATTTCATGAGCGTATCCTCCTACTTTATTATTCCGTCGGCAATGGACTTTACAAGTCCGCCGTTTTCAATTATCTTCTGAACGAATTCAGGGAACGGTGCAGTCTTATACTGCTTCCCTGTTGTTTTGTTTGTGATAACGCCTGCATCCATGTCTGCCACCACTTCATCGCCTTCTGAAATTTCGGCTGCAGCCTCAGGACATTCAACTATTCCAAGACCTATATTGATTGCGTTTCTGTAGAAGATACGTGCAAAGCTCTTTGCGATAACTATCGAAATGCCGCTCTCTTTAATGGCAATAGGAGCATGTTCCCTTGATGAACCGCATCCGAAATTCTGGCCTGCCACCATTATGTCACCGGCCTTTACCCTGCCGACAAATGAAGTATCGAGATCTTCCATGCAGTGTGAAGCCAGTTCCTTTCTGTCGCTGGTATTAAGATATCTTGCCGGAATTATAACGTCCGTGTCAACGTTGTCGCCGTACTTTATTACTGTGCCTTCGTATTTCATAGCAAATACCTCCGTAAATTACACCATTACCGCTGCAGGATCAGCAAGCTTTCCGGCAACGGCACTCGCTGCCGCAACAGCCGGACCTGCAAGATAAACTTCCGAACCAGGATGTCCCATTCTTCCTACAAAGTTTCTGTTTGTCGTCGCAACCGCACGCTCACCTTCCGCAAGAATACCCATGTGTCCGCCGAGACACGGTCCGCAGGTCGGAGTTGAAACAACAGCACCAGCTTCAATGAATGTCTTCAGATATCCCTTTTCCATTGCTTCAAGATATATCTTCTGGGTAGCCGGAATAATGATCGTTCTTACGTGGGAAGCGACCTTTCTTCCCTTAAGTATCTCAGCAGCAGCCGCAAGATCTTCGAGTCTGCCGTTTGTACATGAACCGATGACCACCTGATCTATTCTTACATCACCTATCTCATCAAATGTTCTTGCGTTTTCCGGAAGATGCGGGAAAGCAACCGTTGACTTTACTTCAGAAAGATCTATCTCAATGACCCTTTCGTAAACTGCATCATCATCTGCTTTATAGATAACCGGTTTTCTGTCGCTGTGTTCCGCGATGTACTTAAGAGTGATGTCATCCACTTCAAAAATACCGTTCTTGGCACCGGCTTCGATAGCCATGTTTGCGATACAGAGTCTGTCGTCCATGCTTAAGCTCTTAAGACCTTCGCCGGTAAATTCCATGGATTTGTAAAGAGCACCGTCAACACCGATCATACCGATTATGTGAAGAATAAGATCCTTGCCGGAAACGTACTTTCTGAAGCTGCCCTTAAGAACGAATTTAATTGCTTCAGGAACCTTGAACCACGCCTTGCCGGTCGCCATTCCGCAGGCCATATCAGTTGAACCCACACCGGTCGAGAAGGCACCGAGAGCACCGTAGGTACAGGTATGAGAATCGGCACCGATAACTGCGTCACCTGCAACAACAAGTCCTTTTTCAGGAAGCAGAGCGTGTTCAATGCCCATCTGTCCGACGTCGAAGAAATTGGTGATTGACTTTTCAACGCAGAACTCACGGCACATCTTACACTGATCTGCTGCCTTGATGTCCTTGTTCGGAGCGAAATGGTCCATGACCATTGTTACCTTATCCTTATCGAAGACATCTTTTTTTCCGAGTTTATTGAATTCCTTGATGGCAACCGGAGAAGTGATGTCGTTTCCGAGCACAAGATCAAGATCGACCATGATAAGTTCGCCGCTTTCGACCTTATCGACTCCGGCATGAGCAGCCAGTATCTTCTGAGTCATTGTCATTCCCATAATTACGCCCTGCTTTCTTTAATAGATTTATTTACTGCGCTTACAAGTGCCTTGGCTGAAGACATGATGATATCGGTGTCGATACCGGTTCCCCATGAAAGGCTTCCGTCTTCATTTTTGATTCCCACATAGGAAACAGCCTTTGATGCTGAACTGCTTTCAAGAGCGTGTTCCGTGTAGGTCTCTATCGTGTATTTAAGTCCGAGGTAGGACTTGAGGGCATTGCTTACGGCATCGAGACGACCGTTACCGTTATTTGTTATGCTCGCCTTTTTGCCGTTATATTCGAGGGTGATGTTGGCCTCGATACCGTCACCCTGCACGTAGTGGATCTCTTTGATAGTTACCGGCGTGCTGATGTTTACGTATTCTTCCGTGAATATTCTGAACACATCGCCCGGAAGAAGTTCCTTGTGAGCGTGGTCTGAGATGTTCTTCACCTTGTAGCCGAATTCCTCTCTCATCTTCACCGGAATATTCATGCCGAACTTTGTTTCCATTAGATATCCTATGCCGCCTTTGCCGGACTGGCTGTTGATCCTGATGACATCGGTCTCGTATGTACGTCCCACGTCGGAAGGATCGATCGGAAGATACGGAACGTTCCACATGTCACAGCCTTTGCTTTCACGCCACTTCATGCCCTTGGCTATGGCATCCTGATGCGATCCGCTGAAAGCAGCAAACACGAGCTGTCCGCTGTACGGCTGACGTTCGTAGACTCTCATTCTTGTGACGTTTTCGTAAACTTCAGTTATTTCCGGAATATTTGAAAAATCAAGTCCCGGATCAACGCCCTGTGAGAACATGTTGAGTGCAAGAGTGATTATATCAACGTTTCCGGTACGCTCGCCGTTTCCGAAAAGAGTACCTTCAACACGGTCAGCACCAGCGAGAAGTCCCATTTCGGTATCTGCGATCGCACATCCGCGGTCGTTGTGCGGGTGGAGTGAGACAATAACATTCTCACGGTATTTAAGATTCTCGCACATGTACTCGACCTGATTGGCATAGACATGAGGCATTGAATGTGAGACCGTAACAGGGAGATTGATTATCACCTTGTCATCAGCCTTAGGCTTCCACACATCGAGAACTGCATTGCATATCTCGAGTGCATATTCAGGTTCCGTTCCGGTAAAGCTTTCAGGTGAATATTCAAAGCGGAAATTGCCTTCCGTCTTTTCACGGTATTCCATACAGAGCTTTGCGCCCGATACAGCAATTTCGGTTATTTCCTCCTTGCTTTTCTTAAATACCTGTTCACGCTGAGCAACGGAAGTTGAATTGTAAAGATGTATTATAGCATTTTTCGCACCCTTGAGTGCTTCAAAGGTTTTTGCGATTATGTGTTCACGTGACTGAGTAAGTACCTGAATAGATACATCGTCCGGGATCATATCATTTTCAATAAGCGTCCGGCAGAATTCATACTCCGTTTCGGAAGCAGCCGGAAATCCGATCTCGATCTCCTTGAAACCAATCTTTATGAGCATTTTGTAGAACTCGAGTTTTTCCTCGAGGCTCATCGGAGTGATGAGAGCCTGGTTACCGTCCCTGAGGTCTACACTGCACCACTGTGGCGCCTTGTCAATGTAGGACTTTTCGGTCCATTTCATTTTTGTCTTCGGAGCTTCAAAAAACTGTCTGGTGTACTTGTCTGCATTTTTCATAGCAAAAATTCCTTTCAAAGAAAAAATAATTTTTGCAGATGACTAATCACTGTCATTTAGAATTTTCGCCGCGGATCTGATCGTCCGCATACGAAATAATATAAGCAGTGATGCTGAATGGATTTTCCACTGCAGGGAGTCAGATCCTGCCGGCATAGGATCTTCTCAAATATCCCGGATAAAACAAAAACGTCCCTTTTATGTTCCTTTCGAAACATAAAAGAGACGAAGTAATTTTTCTCCGTGGTACCACTCTTTTTGGTATGCTTATATGCACACCCACTCATCCGCATCATTCAATACGTTTCTCTGTAACGGGAGAACCCGTTCAAGCCTACTCGTTATCTTTCAGCCGACTGCTCAGGGAGGAGCTATGACCATTATCATCTTACTGCCTCGCACCAAACGGCAGCTCTCTGAAAAGACTTCAAAGGTTTTATTTCCCTTCATCGCATTTGTATGTGTTTATTATAATCGGTTTTCATGTAATTGTCAATAGGTAATTTAAAATAATTCAGAATTAAAGTGTTCATCCTTTTCCTGTATAAACAGAAGCGGTGTGTCCATAAATACATTCTGTATCACATATTCCGGCTCAGTGTATTCCTCTTCCGGCGGTTCGATGGAGTCGACAGCCTTTAAGAATTCTTCATCTATCAAGCCGTCTCCGACCAGATATCTGACCAGTGTCACCACTTTGCTGTCTGCTAATATCTGTGTCTCATCATCTTCGGCAATAAAATATTTTCCGTCTGTTCTGCTCAGCAATGCCGGTGTTACTGCTCTGCCGGTTTTATCATTGCA
>CADAPI010000065.1 GCA_902789705.1 uncultured Ruminococcus sp. | reverse complement strand
GGTCACGATTCGTTTCGTTACGGGCAGGAGGAGCTTATTGACAGTATTTTAAGCGGCAGGGATGTGCTTGGTATCATGCCTACCGGTGCGGGAAAATCGCTGTGCTATGAAGTTCCGGCGGTTCTGCTTGACGGAGTTACGTTTGTAATATCGCCGCTTATCTCGCTGATGAAAGATCAGGTAAATGCACTTGTTTCTGCAGGTGTCAGTGCAGCGTGCATCAACAGCTCGCTTGATGCTGAGGAATATGCCGATACGGTCAGGCGTGCGGCAGGCGGGGAGTTTAAGCTTATCTACATTGCACCTGAAAGACTGGATACGTCTGAAATGAAAAGGCTGGCTTCGGTTCTGAAGATCTCGATGATAACCATTGACGAGGCGCACTGCGTATCCCACTGGGGACAGGATTTCAGACCGAGCTATCTGCATATTTCAGATTTTATTGAAAGCCTTCCGGAACGTCCGGTAATAAGTGCTTTTACTGCAACGGCTACGGACACTGTGAAGAACGATATGATCCGCCTGCTTGATCTTAAGGATCCGTTTTCGCTGACGACCGGATTCGACAGACCGAATCTGTTCTTTTCTGTAATAAAACCGCGTAACCGCTATGATGAACTGAAAAGGCTGCTTGCCGGATATAAAAACCAAAGCGGCATCGTTTACTGCCTTTCAAGGAAAAACGTTGAGGAGATATGCGACAGACTTAATGCTGACGGATATTCTGCTACACGTTACCACGCAGGACTTTCCGATACGGAAAGGGCGATGAACCAGGATGACTTTATCTTTGACCGAAAGCAGATAATGGTCGCGACAAATGCCTTCGGAATGGGTATAGACAAGTCGGACGTATCTTTCGTTATCCATTTCAACATGCCGAAGAATATTGAAAGCTACTATCAGGAGGCCGGACGTGCAGGACGTGACGGAAGTCCGGCGGAATGTGTGCTTTTATACGCTCCGCAGGATGTGCGTACAAATGCGTTCATGATCGAAAAGAGCAACGAGGAGAATACGGAGCTTACCGATGAAGAAAAGGCGGTGATATCTGAACGTGACAGGCAGCGCCTGAAGGAGATGACATTCTATTCGACCACGGCCGGATGCCTGCGTGAGTTCATGCTCGGATATTTCGGCGAAAAACCGCCGTCGTACTGCGGCAGATGCTCAAACTGTGTGAACGGATTTGAAGAAGCGGATATTACCGTTGATGCACAGAAAATTGTCTCCTGCGTCTACCGAATAAAGCAGAAGGGAAGATACTTCGGCAAGGGAATGGTAGTCGACATACTCCGCGGAAACAGCAGTGAGAGGCTTGTTTCTCTCGGTTTTGACAAGCTTTCCACCTACGGGCTCATGAAGGATGTCTCACCTAAGATCATACGGTACGAACTTGATCATCTTATTGCGGAAGGATATCTGAATGCAGGTGAGGGTGAATATCCTGTGGTTGAACTGTCGGCGCTTTCAGGCCGGATACTGAAGGACAGGATACCGTTAAGCATGAAGCTTCCGAAGGACAGAACTCCGAAAGAGAAGAAAGAAGCCGCCGGCAGCGGCGTATCTGCAGCCGATGAAAATCTGTTTGAGGAACTTAAGAAGCTTCGCAGACAGCTGGCATCCGAGGCGAAAGTACCGGCCTACATCGTATTTTCAGATGCGACGCTCCGCGACATGTGCCGTGTTCGTCCGTCAAACGAGACCGAATTTCTCACAGTTTCCGGTGTCGGCAGACAGAAGGCTGAAAAGTATGCGGATGCTTTCTGCAACGTGGTCACCGCCTATATGAATGATCACCCTGACAAACAATAAATAAAGCCGTTACAGTTTCAGAAGCTGTAACGGCTTTAATCGTATATGGTGTGTTGTCCGGAAAACCGGATCATGCTTCAGGATCACGGAAGAAGTCTGTAGGTATCATCCGGTGTGTAGATAATGCCGTTATGCTGGAAGCGCCAGAAGATTATGTCGCTTATGAGGAGAGTGACAATGTTGTCGGTTTTGTACTCGGGAGCAAGTTCAGATTCGATGGTAACGCGTCCTGTTACGGTAAAGTCATCCGCACTGTATGACATTCCGAGTATGCATATTTCGTCGGTCGGTTCGTCGTCATCTTCAAGCATGTCGATTTCCACTGCACCCGGACGAACTGTCAGAGCGATCTCAAGTGAGCTTCCTTTGAGGCGTTCGAGTGCGTCAAAGGCAAACGGAAGATTTCGCTGTGAAAGCACCGCTTCGATACGCAGTGACTTCAGCGAATCACGGAAGTCGATCTTCTGCCGTGCTTCCTCCGGCACTTCATTGAGAAGATAGCCTCGCTTCATATCAACGTCGTCGGCACTCAGATAAAGCAGCGGCACGGCGAGATCGTTGTCAGAACGTGTGAAATTATCCGGATAGGCTTTTTCCATCGGCAGCCAGGAAAACTGTACTTCCGATTCCTCGTTGTACACCACGCCGAATCCCGTGGTGCAGCCTTCGTCACGAAGCTCGGTGAATCCGCATATCAGGTCGGCTATCTGGCGGAGAACACAGGCGCTGAAATCCACGTCTTCGTCATCTATGCCTACGACTGTAAGTTCACGGCAGGCCTGCTGTGCAAGTCCGGTGGTCATTATATCGTATTTTGATTCGTCGTAAATCGATGGATAAAGATGAACGCCGTAGAGATACTTGTCGAAAAGCGGGAGCCTTCCTTCAGCGTGGAAATGCACCCATTTTGACGAGAGCAGTGTTCCGTTGGTAACGCACATTATGGCAGGTGAATGCTCGGTGTTCAGAACATCGGCGAACTGGAGCAGAGCGGTCATTTCCGGGTTTTCAGTGCCCTTGTGGAATAGAGTTGATATAACTATCGTCGTAGTGCAGTTTTCCGCAAGATCATCAATATCTTCCTTTGTAATGTCGGAATGGACGGACTGATAGTCGTCAAGATCTTCCGGATCACAGACGTTGATGCGGCATATGAAGCCGGTCTCGATATAGCTGTTGTATCCGCATATGATGACTGAACCCTTGTCTGAAGCCTGAATGTCGTTGAATTCTATATCAGGTACTTTTCTGAGAAGCTTTATCATCTCTTCACCAGTCGGAACATTATCCTCGTCGGTAAAAGGAACTGCTACCGAGAAAGGCAGACGTTCAATAATACCGTGCTCAGGCAGTGAGAGCACCTTGGTCGGCTCGGACGGATATTCATAGTTGAGAATGTCGGAGTAGTATGTGTTTCCGAGACTCTTATCGAATTTTGCAGCTATTTCCGAAGCTATGTCACGGAAATAGTCGAACATGATATCCGGGTCGTACTGGTTTTCGTCGCTGTAGAGTTCAAACGTTCTCGGAAGCTTCATGCTGATAAGTTCGTTTTCGTCACGGTTAAGGTTTTCAAAGAATATTGCAGCACCGTTTGCAAATGAAAATTTCATTCCCGGGTTTTTGCTTCTTATGAACACGTCAAGATATTTGCAGAAAAGGCTGTATGCCGAATTAGGCGCTGTGTACGATTTGAGTGTCAGAATGTTTCCTGCTTCGGCAAGAAAATTAGTGTCCACACCCATCAGCGGAAGAAGAAGGTCAGCGTAGTAGTCCGCCTCGTCAAGATCACCTATGCGGGTGAAGTGTTCAACACATTTTCCGTAGGTCTTCTGCGGCACCTCCGAGCAGGAGATGTTTTGCTGTGTCAGTGAGGCAAGCATACGGACAGCTTTTTCTTCTGATCCGGTAAGAAGCTCTGCCTGTATCTCGGTGTCGAGTTCACAGGCTCTGCAGTCGCTGAGTTCATCGGTCTCACATTCCCTGTAAAGCTTCAGATGACGTGCAATCTTGGACGTATCTTTTCTCATGAAGTACTTTATGCGGAGCATATGATAGGTTCTCATGGAGTATCCGAAGGCGTGCAGAAGCTCCTCGTACTTTGCGAAATACTCTTCCGCCCTTTTGTGTGTGACCTGATAGTAGGAGGTCATTTCCTCAATGAACCACTTGAAAGCAGTCATGAAGGAAAGGGAACTGTGCTTTTCAGTATTGGCCGAGAACATTGCCATGTATTCCGGAAACATGATCATGGCGCTGAAGCTGTCTCCGTTGAACACTGATTCCTGTATATAACGGTATCTCAGATCAAGTCCCTCGACTGTATTTCTTCTGTGATCGGCAGTGAGGATGCATTTTTTCAGATATCTGAGACGTTCATCGCCCTCGGAGAGAGTTTCAAAATGTGAAATGTCGAACATATATCAGAGTCCCCATTCGATTAGTTTAATAAGATTCTCGTTCATCATGAACAGGTCAGTCGCCTCTACAGGGAATCCGCCGGCGATCAGCGCCTGAATGTAGATGATGTTCGCACAGACTTCGATCTTGTCAGGATCATCGGTATCGGCGAGCTTCATGATGAGCGGGTTCTCTGCGTTGAGATAAAGTACGGCGGATGAGTCGGCTGCAAGTTCCTCGCTGAATGCATCCAGCATTTCATCAAACATTCCGTCGGAATTCTTTTTTGAATTTTCGATGTCACGTTTGAGCTGTCCGTCGGTATTAAGTGTGTAGAGTGATGTGAGCTGCGCCGGAATAATGCTCTTTATACGTACACTGCAGTCGTATTTTTCAAGAGCGATAGAGGCGATGGCACACAGGTAATCGTAGTCGTCAGCATCCGGCGGTTCTTCGAGCAGCGTATCAAGAAGTGTCTCGCTTACGGCTTCGGTATGTGCGATGCCGAGTTCATCAAGCATGGTGATAAGCTCGCGGATGTAGATCTGGCTTGCGTTTACAAGCAGCTCGTCCTTTTCACAGAACACCGGCTTTAGCTGTCTGAAAGTATCAGCGTCAGTAGTGTAGAAAATCGTGTAGTCGTAGTGCATGAGTGTCTTGCCGCTTCTTATGCCGAAACTGCTTTCAAAGTTGAAGTACGGCATGAAAATTCTGAAAAGACGCTCGTTTTCCGCAGCAACAGATTTAAGTGCATTTCCGTGGATGGAGACGATCTTCGCAAGAAGTGCCGGGTTCCTTATGGAGATACGTTCAAGATAGGATGATATGCAGTGCTCGATCTGCGATTCCGCTTCAAGCAGAAGATCATTGCGGAAGAAGTTTTCACGGGCAGCATTGGCGCTCAGTCTGTCAGTGTTGAAGAAGCACTGTACAAAGAAAGCCCAGTTCGGAAGTATCTGTGATCCGTCCTCGGTCAGCAGTATGCTTTTGAGATAGATTCTGTGGCTTCTGACGGAAGCTGCGGATACGGTAAACGGAAGAATATACGCAACGCCGCTGAAAAGGCCGTTTTCCGATTCGAGCGGGATATAGTCAAGAAAGTCAAAGTCAGTTCCGAAGATCTGTCTGCCCATGGTCAGGACGTTTTCACGTTCGCTGCTGCTTATCTTGTTGAACAGAGGATTGGCTCTTGCTGAAAAATCACCGCAGGTAACGTAGACAGGGAAGGACATCGGAAGTGCGTAGTAGCGTACGGCACTGAGTATTTCGGCAAAGTTGAAGTGTGAAGCGTAGGTTTCATCAGCATTTATGACTATCTCGGTTCCTACCGGCATATCTGATTCGATCTGTTCTACAGTGTATTTTCCTGATGTATATCCGTGCCATTCAAACACCTTGTCAGGCTCTCTGAACGAGCGGGTCCTCAGAACGATCTCGGAAGTTACCATAAAGCAGGAAAGCATACCTATTCCGAATTTTCCGATAAACGAAATATTCTCATTGTTTCCGCGCTTTAGAGACTGTCCGATGACGGAGATGAACTTGTGTATCTCTTCCTCGGTTATACCGCTTCCGTTATCCCTGAAAGTAAGTGACTTGTGTTCTTCAATTTTTATATCGATACGCGGCTGCTCCTCCATACCGTGAGCCCTGCGGAGCATGACGGCATCTGCTGAATTCTGGAGGAGTTCCCTTATGAATACCTTAGGCGTGCTGTAAAGATGATTCGAAAGGAGGTCCATCATACCGCCGAGATTTACTGTAAAATTAAATTCTTTCATAGAGTTTTTCCTTTGGTCTGTTTCCTGTACTAAAAACGGCATATAACATGCTTCTTAAGATGTTATATGCCGTTTCTGATCATATGAAAACAGTATTATTCGTAGTCCTCGTCGTAATCTTCGTCATCTGATCCGTCGGTCTCGTCATCGCTGCCGTCTTCTGTTTCGTCATCTTCTTCGCTTTCCTCAGTTACAGATGAAGACTTGTCAAGGTTCTTGATCTCGCTGTTGTTTACTACGTAGTCAGCAGAAACAAAGCCTTCCTTGTTTCCGGTATTGATCTTGTACCATGTGTTATCTTCGTCATCAGTAACTGTGTCGAGGATCTCGACCTGAGCGCCGTTTAAGAGCTCACCGATGAATTCTGCATCGTAGGAAGCTTCAGCACGTACGTTGAGAACGTCATCAGCATCGATGCCTGTTACTGTACCCATTACCTTAGGAACATTGAGTGAGATGTCTGTAAGTATTACTTCGATAGGAGCCTTGTCAAGTGCTTCATTGTCAAACTTGAAATCAGCGTTTATTTTGCACAGACCGTTGTCGAAAGTTGTATGTGCATAGTAGAATGCATCCTTTTCGTTGAGTTCAGGAGCATTTTCCTTAAGCGCGAGAACGATCTTGAGTTCCTCGAATGTCATGTCAGCAGATGCAACAGGAGTGATCTGCGCATTGCCGGAAACTGTTACCTTTGAAATAGGTGCTGCATCAGTGAGCTGACTTTCCAGAGTTGAAACTGTGACAGGGAAGTCTGTGAATTCAGCTGCAACTGTGTCTGAGATCTTTATGCTGTATCTGTCTCCGAGTACCTTTGTGACATCAGAGAAAGACTGACCGAGAAAATCGACTGCGTTGTAGTGTACAGAAGGAACTTCAGCCTCTGATGATTCTGAAATTTCTGAAACTTCATCACTTAATGACGGTGTATCGGTTTCCTTTTCACCTGTTACTGTATTGTTCTGCAGGTGCATCCATACAAGTGTGAGTGCATATCCGAATGCTGCTATGGCAAGAAGAAGTGCACATACGTTAGGCATTAACGAAGGCTTGTCAACCTGAATAAGCTTTTCTTCTTCAGGATCAAGTCTTACGAGGTCAATGTATTCGTACGGTTCACCGCATTTAGGACATATTTCTGCTTTTTTCGGAACCTTGGCTCCGCAGTTTCTGCATATTTTTTTCATTATCTCTATCACCTTTATGTAACAAAAAGTTAATCTTTATCTTATATTTTCCGCTATAAAATATAACCTGTACTATTCATTATATAATACTTTAAGGTGGGTTGTCAATAAGATTTGTTATTAATTCTTCGGAACTTTAAGTATGGATTTTCTCTTTGTCTTCTTCTGCTGGTAAAGAATTTCATCAGCTTTTTCGAGAATGTCCGAGAGAACTATGTCATCACCGCATACGAACGGATAGATACCTACGCTCATGTTTACGTAGTACGGCTTGTCGCAGGATGCGTTGAAGCTTTCCATCGTCTTGTTTATACGGTTGAGAATATGGTTCATATTATCAGTTCCGCCGAGAAGCGCAAAAGCTGCGAATTCGTCACCGCCGATTCTTCCCACGATATCGGTTGCTCTGAAAGAGTTGGTCAGAATGTTGGCTATGCTCTTCAGTGCAAAGTCACCGTCATCGTGACCGAACTGGTCATTTACGGCCTTGAGGCTGTCCATGTCAGCGAACACAACAATAGCGCTCTTTCCTTCGTTGACAGGATTGTGGATAATTGAATCAACACTGTCAAAGTAACCTCTTCTGTTGAAGATACCGGTAAGTTCGTCGTACTTGGATATTTTTTCGAAGTTACGGCTGTTTTCCTTCTCGGTAGCAAGCAGAGACTGAAGATTTCTCAGAATACTGCTGTACTTGAGGGCAGTGCCTATCTGGATGCCTATCTTGTTTATATACTGGTAAAGATAAGGTTTTGCGGAGCAGATAAGCGTACCGTATATCTCTTCATTTGAGAAAAGAGGTGTTATGATGAGCGGAAGACCGTCTTCCGTGTTGATGTGTCTGTCATCGAGGTAGCCGTACGGTGTTATCCTGTTGTTTTTGCTGTAATATCGTATCTCTTCGCCGTGCTGCGAGTAGATCAGCGAAATGGTTTCAGGAGGCGAAAACTTTGTTCCCTCCTTGTGTTCAACAGGGGTATCGAAAAGATACATGTAGCTTTTATCTATGCCTAAGGCACTGAGTCTTGTCATGATAGGACGAAGAGACTGCTTGGTTGCCTCGCCTGTTATAATAACGTCATTGACGATACAGTTTATTATTGTGTCACTGTTTATAGTGTTCTTGAGTTCACGTCTTCGTGAAGTATGATTGAAGGTCGCTATCTCACGGTAGATCTGTGAGAAAACAAGACCTATCTCATAGTCATCAGTATATTCCGTTGAAAGCTTGTACTGTACAGTGTCGATTATATTGTAAACTTCATCAGTAGGCATTACGGAAAGAATGCCGGTGGAGATAATGTTCTGTACGGCTATCTGTACAGCTTTGCGGTAGTGCTTCGGCTTCATGAATGACTTGTAGTCGAAGACTATTTCAAAGAAGTTCCTGAAAAGCTGAACTACCGTGTCATATTCCTTGTCCGGAAAATATTTCTGGTACTTAAGTGCGGCTGATTCCCTGAAAAGATAGTTCATGTAATCATCCACGGTATATTCTGCAAGCTGTGATTTGCTGAGTTTTGTATCAGCAAAAATGTAGCTTAGGTTTTCATATGATGTGTTCTTGCATCCGCAGGAGTTTCTTACCACAAGATTGGTAGGAATGAGTATGTGCTGCGGTTCTGTTGCCTTAAGCAGTTCCGGTATCATGGACACTGCCTTGTAACCCATCTGGAAATTGTCAGCGTTTACGGTCGTAAGCAGAGGATAAAGCTCAACTGCTGTTCTTGAATTGTCAAAGCCGACTACGGAAATGTTCTTTCCTACCTTGTATTTTCCGCTCTTGTTTAATACGCGGTAGCCGCCCTTTGCCATTTCATCGTTGGCAAAGCAGATGGCATCGATCTGGTCGTTGTCGTTCAGAAGTTCGGTCACAACATTGTCGCTGTTTTCTGAAAAATCGCCGTAAACGATAAGGTTCTTGTCGATCGGAAGACCGTTTTCGAGCATTGTTTCAACATATACGTTGCGTCGTTCCTCAGCGTCAGAGTTGAGCCTTGAACCGCTTACAAAACCGATGTTGCGGCAGTTGTGCCTGTGTATAAGATGGTTTAAGGCTTTCTTGAGACCTGTTCTGTTATCAAGACGGATCGAATGGTATTTTTCATATGCCGATGCGATCGTTAAGACAGGCACATCCGGAAACTGTTCAATGAAGTTCAGCGTTTCTTCGTCTGAAAGTGCGTTTCCGATGATACCGGACATGATTATGAGAAAGTCGAGATCGAGTTTTTTTCCGATATCATATATTGTATTGTACTGGTAGTAATAAGGAGACTTCAGTGGGTCGTTGCAGTCGCCGTTGAGATGCATGCCCGGGAAAATTATGAGATTTGCGCCCAGCTGCTTTGCCGCCGATGAAGCTCCGCTGCAAACAGAGTAGACTGAGTCGTCAACGAGATTGCTAACGTAAAGTCCAATATTAAGTTTTGGATTACTCATTAAAATTACTCCTGTGACTTGTGATTATTTGAAGTACATGAAGAGCTGACACTTGATCATTCCGTTGTAGAGCTTTCTCCTCTTGTCAGCTTTTCTGCCGAAGAAGTTTTCAAAATTTTCATGCGGTGAGATTATGTAGTATGAGTTGCCCTTGTCCATGGTGAATTTTCTTCCCATTATTCTGTAGAGTTCCTCAGCTTCCTTTAGTTCAAGCATACGCTCACCGTAAGGAGGGTTACAGATCACGATCGAATTTTCAACGCTGTCGAAGTGTTTTATGTCCGCCTGATAGGCAGTTACCCTTGATGCAACGCCGGCTTTCTTTATATTGTCGTTTGAAAGCATTACGCATTCTTCGTCAACGTCATAGCCGCATGCTTCAAACTTCGCATCTTTCCTGACAAGTGAAATGGCGCGCTTTCTTTCATCGCTCCAGACTGAACTGTCCGAGATCTCCCACTTTTCAGCGGAAAACTTTCTGTTTATACCCGGTGCTATGTTGAGAGATTTGAAAGCAGATTCGATAAGGAAAGTACCGCTTCCGCAGAACGGATCGCATACACGGCTGTTTTCACGGACATGTGCAAGGTCGATGATGCCGGCAGCAAGTGTTTCCTTGATAGGGGCGAGGTTCGAGTTTCTGCGGTATCCGCGCTTGTGAAGACCGGTGCCGCTTGTGTCGAGGTAGATAGTCACCACGTCTTTCATTATTCCGAACTGTATCTGGTGTACAGCGCCTGATTCGTCGAACCAGTTTACTCCGTATTTTTCTTTCAGCCTTTCGACTGCGGCTTTCTTTATGATCGACTGGCAGTCCGGAATGCTGCGCAGCTGTGAATTAAGCGAATAGCCCTTTACCGGAAAAGCTTCCGTTTTTCCGATGAATTCCTCGAAAGGTATTTTTCTCACGCCTTCAAAGAGATCCTCAAAAGTGAGAGCTTTGAATTCTGCAAGCTGTATAAGTACACGTTCTGCTGTGGCAAGACAGATGTTCGCTCTTGCAATCATTGTCATGTCTCCTTCAAAGGTAACGCGTCCGTTGTCAGCAGTAACGTTCTCAGCACCGATTTTTTTAGCTTCAAATGAAAGAACGCTTTCAAGTCCGAAGTGGCATGGGCACGAGATCGTATATTTGTTCAAAAAAACACATCCTTAATTGTATATGAAAATTCTATTTCTGTCTATAGGTATACAAATATATTATATCATAAATCTGATCGTTTGTTAATAGCAAAATGAAAAAATTAAGGAAAAACTGATAAGCCATGCAATCCTGCTCTGCAGGATTGCATGAGGATGGGATTTCGGGGCTCCGCCCCGAACCCTGATCTGATTTATAAATAAATCAGATCAACACAACAAAAGCGCCCCGGAACTGAATCCGGAGCGCTTTGTGTTCAGAACGCTGATTAATTAATCAGCGTGGGGTGCGGGGCGAAGCCCCGCATTCTCCCCGGCCAGGAAATCCGGCGAAGCCGGATTTCCTGGCTTAATAATAATCAACTGTTTCACATACAGGGAATGATTCGCCTGAATAGTTTTCGTCTGCGTAGGTACCGAATACGCTTCTCCAGATGCCTGCGGAGTTAGCGGCTTCGATAGCCCATGAGTTTGTACCGCTGTCGTATCCGACCCACATCGCTGAAACGTAGTCAGGTGTAAGGCCAACGAATGAAATATCACGCCAGTCTTCTGATGTACCTGTCTTGCCGACGAGAGGGGCATTCCAGAGCTGAGCTGCAGTACCTGTACCGGCTGAGATAACCTTTGAAAGCATTCTGTTCATGATGTATGCAGTTTCATGGCTTACAGCCTGTTCGTAAGTACGGTTTTCATTGTCGATGATCGCTTCGCCTGTCATAACGTCCTCGCATCTTGCGATTATGCTTGCCTTGTACCATCGGCCGTCGTTTCCGTATGGCATGTAGGCATTGGCAAGGTTGATAACGCTCGGACCGGTACGTGTGGCACCGATACAGAGAGGAGCGAAGTCCTTGTCCCATTCAGGGTCAAGATTAAGATGGAGCTTTCTTGTTGCGAAGTCGAATACCTGTTCGATAGCGATGTTACCGTTGTTGTATACGATCTGTGCAGGAAGTGTGTTGATTGACTGCTTGAGGAAGTATTCCACCGGATAGTAACCGCCTGACGGAGCACCGTCGTAGTTTCTCGGCCAGTAGTCAAATCCCGGTACAACGCCGTAAGGGAGGTATTCATCATAGAAACATGTGTAAGGAGTAATAATACCGTTTTCTATGGCGTAACCGTATGTGGTTACCGGTTTGATAGTCGAACCAGGCTGACGTCCGCCTTCGTATGCGATGTTCCATCCGAGGTTGTCATCAGGTGTTCGCTCACCGATCTTGCCTTCGAGACCGAGAATGTGTCCCTTGTAGTCGAGGACCGCAATGGCCG
>CADAPI010000064.1 GCA_902789705.1 uncultured Ruminococcus sp. | reverse complement strand
ATGGGGGATACCGGACTTCTCTGTGCCGCCTGCATGGAAAACATTCAGTTTGATCTTCTTAAAGGTGAACTCGATATCAATCTTGGCAGTATTCTCGAAAATGTAATGGCACAGGAACTGAAAGTAAATGGTTTCGGTCTCTATTATTTCGATTCCAAAAGATACGGTGAACTTGATTTCATCACTCAGAATGGAATGAAGGTCGATCTTATTGAAATAAAATCCGGAAACGACTATAAAAAGCATAATGCTCTCGACAGAGTAAGAGCTGTAACGGAATGGAAATTCGGAAAAACTACAGTTTTCTGCAAAGGTAATGTAGAAATAGACGATGTTGATTATCTTCCATGGTATATGATCATGTTCTATACACAACAGAAACCTGAACATGAACTGAAACATGAAGTGGATCTGAGTGCGCTTGATATGTGAAAATGGTGGCAGCTCATTTGAGCTGCTATTGATAATTTTCACCTCAGAACTGAGGTGAAAATAACCTTTATACAAGGAGTGAATACGATGAATTACAATTTCTACGGCTGGGAATCTGCTACAGTTCCGCCGGTAAATGATGAATTTAAAGAGATAAAAGATCCACGTAAGCTTTATGATATCCTTTCAGTGATCTGGTGCGAGTACACATGTGCTCCGCGTCTTCGTAAGCTTTGGAGCGAAGATAATAAAACACTCGGCCAGTGTGCGATAACAGCTTTTCTCGCACAGGATATTTTCGGAGGAAAGGTTTACGGTATTCTCCGCAGTGGCGGAAATTATCACTGCTACAACGTTGTCGGAGATGTGGTGTTTGACCTGACAAGCGAGCAGTTCGGAGACGTAGTACTCGATTACAGTGATAATCCTGAGCAGTTCCGTGAAGTGCATTTTGCAAAGACAGAGAAGTTTGAACGTTACAAATATCTAAAGAATGCTCTTATAGAGTATTTACATTGTCCTTCAATTCCATCAAAACGTCCTGTTTCACTCGAAGAAATGACAAAAGAAGAATTTAACGCCAAGATGGAACGAGGCATTGCTCAGGCAAAAGCCAGTGAAGGAGTTCCGTCTGAAGAATTCTTTTCGGATATGGAACAGCAAATAAAATAAGGCATAAACGAATCCCTCTGACTTCATCATGAAATCAGAGGGATTACTTTTATCAAACGGTCATTTTCACCTCAGACCTGAGGTGAAAATTATCAACTGCAGCTCGAATGAGCTGCCACCATTTATGCGGAGCGGGAATCATCAAACCTCCGGCAGTTCTTTTTTGCTTTTCTTTTTCTTCGTTAAATAAAACGAAACTTCGCCGCATTTGGGACATACAGCGGCTTTCGGGGTGCCGTAGCTGTATGGTATTGGAAACAGCTTACCTGGGTGATATTTCAAAAGGCGTATGACAGTAAAACCGGAACCATAAACCGTTACTTCAACATCTTCAACCATTTGCGTTCCGCATCTTAAACATTCTCTCATATGTTATCTCCTTTATATCTCTTTAAAACTGATGAATGTTCAGCATCATTTCCCTAAAACGAGCTCCTTAAGGAGAATAAGATCCTTGATATTGACCTTCTTGTCTGAGTTGAAGTCGAACATCATCTTTGCGTCATCGGAAAGTTCCTTTTTACCGGAAAGATGCTGAACGAGGCGGAGTACCTGTGCTGCGTTGTACACCTTTTTCGGCTGTGTGCCGTCAGGTTCTGTACCGCCGACGAGGACGCCGTCAGCATATACGCATACGTAGTCGCATTTTTCTGCAAGTTCAACGCCGGCTACGATATCATCGTAATCAGGACCGATGTCCTTGATGCCCTTGCGGCTCGGGTCGTTTGACGGATCCCATTTGTCGCCGTAGTACATGCCGATGATGAGCTGGTACTTCTTGTTTGAGTTCGCAATTGCGTAACCCGGCCATGATATCTCGACGTAGTAGATGTTATCCTTGTATTTTACAGGCTTTGAAAGAACAGCTTCCTTGTCATCTACCTCAGTCTGAACCTGATCGTATGTTTTCTGAAGTACGAATGATGACGGAATATCCTTGTTGTTTTCAAATTCCGATATATCGAAATAGTATCTTATTGAAAGATCATCGTGCGGTGTGAGTGAGTCAGTCTGAACGAAGAATGTGAGCTTTGTCGCACCTGCGCCGTCACTTTCCTCCTGATCAGAGCAGTAGCCGGATACCCAGAAATTATCGCCTGAGAAGATCTGTGTGTCATCTGTTTCCTCTTCCGGCGGGAAGTCTTCGTCCGGCTTCATTGTGTCATCGCCGTAGCGCAGATAAAGAGCGGCTGCTGCACCCGGAATAGCTGCGTTGTAGTCAATGGTAACTTCGTTGTAGATCCAGTCTTTGGTGATGTCGTTGTGCTTGTCTTCGGCATCAGGTCCGCCGACAAGAGCACCGTAGAGAACGTGCTTGTGCTTTGCAGTGTCTTCGGCCATTGTAAGACCGGATGCGGCTCTGTGATGAGGATATTTAGCTGAATTTTCAGCATATCCTACAACATAGCAGCGGTCCTGCGGGTTGTCACCGATGATGTATTCCATCTGACCGAGAGCCCAGTCAGAGAATGTGTAGTCCTTGTTCTTTTCGTTGTAAAGGTCTTTGCCCTTGTTGTACTTGTCGTAGATAAGACCTGTAAGCTGAGCAGCTGTGTTATAACGTGCTGATCCCCATGTGTTGAGCCAGAAATATCCGGCAGGAGTAATGGTACCTGCATCGCCGTTCATGGCAGCGTTCATTGACTTGGCCTGCATTTTCCAGAAGTCGATCTCTTCATACGGATTTCTTCCGGCAGCTTCACGGTATTCTTCCTTTACTTCAGGATAGATCTCCTGAATACGTCCGAGAAGTGTGCCGACGCCGTTCCACATATCGTTCCAGCAGAGAATATATCCCGGAGGAGCGTAGTAGTCAACGTAACCGATGCTGTCTGCGATATATCTGTGATCCTTTGTGATAAGATAGAGCCAGCAGGCAGCGAAGCAGTAGTCATCTTCCCACTTGTTTGATGTGTAGTATGACTTAGGACCGTCTGCACCGTCGCCGACTTTCTTTTTGTTTTCGGTAGCAAAATCAAAAAGTGCCTTTGAGTAGTCAAGACATTTTTTAGCGTATGCCGGATCGGTGTCCAGAAAATTATAATAGTTTATAGCAAGTGCGGCTGCACTTTCAGATACGTCATCTGTAGTCGGTATCTCGCTTGTGGCGAACCATGCCGGCCTTTCCATTGCGTCGATCTCAGGGGACTGCCAGTAAGCGTGGTCGATGTCACCGTCGCCGACCTGATAGCAGAATGCAATGACCTTTCCGTCTTCGTCACGGAATGTGCTTCTCATGAAGTAGTCGCAGAAGTAACGACAGATAGTTTCAACGTGATCAGCCTGGCCTGTCTTTTCATATGCCTCACGGAATTCGTAGTATCCCCATGATACAGTTGAAGCTGCATATGCTTCAGGAAGGCCGAACTTTACGTGGTCACCGGCATCGTGGAAACCGCCGGATACGTCAACTGTGCCGTCGCCGTCCGGATCGAGAACATCCTTGTATTTTTTGATGAATGAATCGGAAAGATTGGTATGAGTCGAGTCAAGAGGTACCTTGGAGTCATAGACATGACAGTTGCCGCGCCATGAAAGAAGGTTGTTTTCCTTAACGTCAGCACCGCACATGTTTGCGTCATAGAAATAGAGAGTGTGCTGAAGAAGCTTCGCCCAGTTATTCTGAGTCTCGTAGTAGTCAGCCTTGCCCGGTGTTGCTGCGGCAGAAACGAGTGCTGCAGACGATGAAGCCGCCATTGAAACAGCAAGTACCGCAGACAATGCCTTTCTGAATGTGTTCTTTTTCATAAATATTATAAGCCTCCCGGAGTCAGTATTCATTTCGTAAAACACTGATTCATTTATTTAACGCGAGCACGCCGCTGCTCCCGTTTTTACTGGTTTTTCTGAAAGAAATTATACCACAGGACGCCGTAAAAGTCTATACTGTAAACAGCGAAATTGTGTCCTTACAGGCGGCAATTCTGAAAAGCATTGACGAATAAGCATAAAATGTTGTATAATAATAAATTATAGTAAACACATAATAATTTTCAGGGAAACACATATTAAACTGGAAATACGGCTTTGCCGTATTTCCGGGTGGGGGATTGCGGGGCTTCGCCCCGTGCCCCGCGCTGATTTATGAATAAATCGACGTTTCCTTAGTGAATAAACCAGACAGGATGATTTAAATATAATATGAAAGTGGTTATTATAGGAACCGGCAAGGTCGGAAGCAACATTTCAAATGCACTGTCCAAGGAAGGACACGATGTTATCGCCATCGATACCAACGATGCGGTAATCAAGAGAATACAGGATACACAGGATATCATGTGCATAAACGGTAACGGTGCTGACATCAACGTGCTTCAGGAAGCCGATGCCGGAAGAGCGGATCTTTGTATTGCGACTACTCCGCACGACGAACTCAATCTTCTCTGCTGCCTTTTTGCGAAGAAGCTGGGTGCCGAACGTGCCATGTCCAGAGTGCGCAATCCGATGTACTTTGCTCAGATAGGAATTTTAAAGGAAGACATAGGTCTTTCCATGGTAATAAATCCGGAGCTGATCACCGCCGATGAAATAATGCGTATACTTATTTTCCC
Source organism: uncultured Ruminococcus sp. (assembly GCA_902789705.1). Taxonomy (GTDB): domain Bacteria; phylum Bacillota; class Clostridia; order Oscillospirales; family Ruminococcaceae; genus HUN007. The sequence goes on along the minus strand of CADAPI010000064.1, from coordinate 16,226 downwards.
GGCAGCGGCAAAGCTTGAAGTCTTTTCAAGAGGACGAATAGAGCTTGTCGAGCATAAGCTCAGCGACCGTTTTGAACTTGACGGCATGACGCTTGCCGACATTTACAAGAAGCACAAGATAAAATACCTTATCTGTACAGTAGAACGTGATTCAAAACTGTACATTCCGGGCGGTGACTTTATACTTCACAGCGGCGACAAGGTCAACATTGCTGCGTCCCACCGTAACATTGAAGGCTTTTTCAAGGCCATAGGCTCAACACGTTCAAAGATAAAGACCGTACTTATCGTAGGCGGAGGAAAAGTGTGCAGCTACCTTATCAAGCAGCTCCTTAACGCGCACATGCAGGTAAAGGTCATCGAGATAGACGAGAAAAAGTGTCAGAATCTTGCTATGGAATTTCCTCATGCAGATATAGTTCATGCAGACGGAACTGACCAGGAGGTACTGATCGAACAGGGACTCAAGCATGCAGATGCGTTTATATCCATGACGGGTATAGATGAGGAAAACATCATAATGTCGCTGTTTGCGGTCAGAAATTCCGGTGCCAAGGTCATCACCAAGATAAACCGTGAAAGCTACCGCGAAATAGCAGGGCAGGTGGGACTCGACTGTCTTATCTCCCCGAAAATGCTGACAGAATCAGTGGTTCTCAGTTACGTCCGTTCCATGAAGAATACTTCCGGAAGCAACATAGAGGCGCTTTACCATCTTGTCGAAAACAAGGCGGAAGCTATCGAATTCAGGATAACGAAGGCAATAGACGGACTTATCAACATTCCGCTTAAAAACCTGAATCTTAAGAAAAACATTCTTATCTGCGGTATAATCAGAGGAAGAACTGTTATCATCCCTAACGGTAATGATTTCATGACTATCGATGATTCTGTTATCGTCATTTCCAAGGAACATCATTTTTCTGATATTACAGATATTCTTGCAGAGTAAGGAGTTAATGAATGAATAAACAGGCAGTAGCACATTATCTTTGCAGGATCACGGCATGGGGCTCGCTTCTTTTTCTTATTCCGGCACTTGTAAGCCTTTTCTACGGCGAATGGGATTCGCTTAAAGTTTTCATAGAAGTCGCTGTCGGAATGGCAGTGCTTTCACTTCCTATGGCCATATTAAAACCGAAGGAAAGTGACATGTTTGCAAAGGAAGCTCTTATGATCGTTGCACTTCTGTGGGTCATATATCCGGTAGCCGGAGCTCTTCCGTTCTGGCTGTCCGGTGAGATACCGTCATTTGTCGATGCGGTGTTTGAAAGCGTTTCAGGATTTACCACCACCGGTTCGACCATTCTTACGGACATAGAATCCATGTCTCACGGAATGCTTTTCTGGCGAAGTTTCACCCACTGGGTAGGGGGCATGGGCGTACTTGTTCTTGCCATCGCCATCCTTCCGGCCAACAAAGCCACCATGTATCTTATGAGAGCCGAATGTGCCGGCCCGCAGGTCGGAAAACTCACACCGAAGGGCAGAACATCGGCGCGTTATCTTTACATAATATACGGTGTTCTTACAGTTGCACTTACAGTTCTTCTGATACTCGGCGGCATGCCGGTGTTCGACAGTATATGCCACGCAATGGGAACGGCCGGTACCGGCGGATTCGGTATAAAAAACAACGGTATAGCGTTTTACAATTCGAAATATATTGAATACGTTCTGACGGTGGGAATGATAGTTTTCGGCGTTAATTTCAGCATATACTACCTTATCCTCACCGGACATATAAAAACAGTGCTCAGAAATGCAGAATTAAGAGTATACCTTATTATTATTCTTTTAGCCACCGGGCTTATAATGGGATCAAACATTCTGATACATCCTGATCCGGAGGAAAATTTCAGATCAGCAGTCTTTCAGGTGTCGTCCATTATGACATCCACGGGTTTCGGAACAGATGACTATGCACTCTGGCCGGAATTTTCACAGATGGTCCTTCTCATGCTCATGTTCATAGGTGCCTGTGCAGGATCGACCGGCGGCGGTCTGAAGGTGCAGCGAATAATAATCATGTTCAAGAGCGTAAAGAAATTCGTTCGTCAGACCCTCAGTCCGAAGTGCGTTTATGTACTTAAGGGAGAGGACAAGACCATGGACACGGCAACAGTTCACGGAGTTCAGACTTATTTCATTCTTTACACCGGACTTCTGTTCATATCGCTCCTCCTTGTTTCGTTCGACAATAATGATTTTGCAACTTCATTTTCTTCAGTAGTAACGTGTATCAACAACATAGGACCGGGACTTAACAAGGTAGGCCCGACACAGAACTTTTCTTTCTTCTCAAACTTTGCAAAGATCATTCTGTCATTTGACATGCTTTTAGGAAGACTTGAATGCCTTCCGGTCATAGTAATGCTTTCTCCTTCAGTATGGAGAAATAAATTCTGATACTGTAAAATGTGCAGTAAAAGACTATCAAGAATTATATGTTTATTATCGTTATCCGGCAGAGCTTTTCTGCCGGATAATTTTTTTCCTTAATTTTTGTGATAATCGTTGCATTTGGCGAAAAAATTTTGTATAATAATAAAGTGTGATAAAAATCAATCAGTGATTGTTTAAGAAACCACAGATCAATATATTAATCAGTGCAGAGGGTGCGGGGCAAAGCCCTGTAAACTCTCCGTTTTGCAGTACCTGAAAAGCCGGTGCTGCGGTTAAATCAGTGTTTTCCTAAACCGGATGCAGAAAAGGGAGTAGAAATGAAAAATTCAAGAAGAATAATCAGTTTTATAACTGCACTTGCCGTTTCGTCTTCATTTGTATCATGCAAGAAAACGGAAGACAGCAGTCAGATAATCGAGGAATCTCAGCCTGAGGTCACTGCTACAGAGGAACCTTCAGCTGAGCCTGTTGAAATAGGAAATGAATACAAGCTTACATGCTATTATGAGGAACAGCCGGTAAATGATGCGGTCGGACTTTTCGGTACGATCACAGATACGCTTTACGGCGGTGACCATATTTACTATCTTACCGACGATATAACATATACAAGCGGTTCCGGATACAGAATGTGCAACGTTGATCTTACAACGCTCCAGAGAACAGATATCTACAACGCGCCGGAAGGATTTGTTTACAATCCGGCCAACCCGTCAGATCTTCCTGAGGGAGTTACGCTTGGAGCAAACGATACACTTTTCACGATCTTTACGGACAGGATCCTCTACGGAAATGAAAAGGGCGTATGCGTAAAGGACATCAAGACAGGTGCTGAAAGAGTAATCGAAAAAGCAGGCACCACATCTGAAGAAGTCCTCGGAGCTTTCTTTGACGGAAAGAAGTACATTATTGTTTACAAGGAAAAGCCGCAGACATTAAAGCACTTCTATTCAGCAAATGCAAACGGAGACGTTGCTGAAGAAGCCAAGATGACACTCGGTTTTGACGGACACATAGACAAGGCGTTTGTAAACAGCGCAGGCGACCTCTACTTTACAAAGGTAGAGCGCACACAGAAAACAACAGTAGTTTCAGCTGAAAAATCTGTTGTTTCCGACACTACAAAAATAGAACTTTACAGAATGAAGCCGGACGGAACACTCAACAGAATGGTAGGCGGGGAAACTCTTCCGTACAATATTGAGATAAACGATCTCTTTGTTTCATCAGACGGAAACATCTTCCTTATCGAGACTGATCCGGTAAACGGAAAAACTGTTCAGCGCTTTGACAGCTACGGTATCCGTACAGCACGCATCACGCTCGATTCTTCAAACAGCAGCGATGATGACTATTACTTCAGCAGCGGTTCGGAACTCTGGAGAGCTTATGAAGATTCCGACGGAAGCATAAGCCTGTGCATGATAAATGACGATGGCGAAGCTGACTTCGCAAACAAGATCTCAACTGAGATGGGCAATGTAATAACAAAGCTTGCCGGCGACAGCGTTTATGATGCATATATTTCAGACCGTTCATCAGTTTACGGCATCAAGACTGCAGACAAGAAAGCAGAAGAGCTTATGCAGTGGACAGATGCTGACGTAGATGCTTCACTTCTTACCTGCCTTGGCATCAAGGATGCGGGAGACATTTACTGCTTAAAGAACGAAGTAGTAGTTACTGAAGAAATTCCTACGGTCACAAATGAAGCAGTTGTTACTGAAGCTGCCGCTGTGACAGAGGAAAGTGCAGAAGATACTGACGAAAACACAGATGAGGAAACTGATGAAGAGACTGATGACTCATCTGAATCAGATGAAGACGAAGCAGATGACGAAGAAGCCGGAGACGACGAAGATGAAGATGAAGATGAAGATGAAGATGAAGATGAAACCACTGATGAAGTGACTTCGGAAGATCCTTCAGTGGCTGCAGCAGAAGCACCTGCTCCTGTTACAAAGACAGAAATCGTAAAGAAAACAGTTCGTCTTGTAAAGGCTGACGCAAACCGTCTTGCTGAGATCAACTCAAAGAGGATCATTACAATTGCCGGTGATATTTATGCAACTGTCAATATAAACGGTAAGGAATGTGATCTTCTTTCAAGAATAAAGGAATTCAACAGTGCAAGCGACAAGTTCTTTATCCATCCTAAGAACTATGCTAAGTTCGGCGAAACAATAATAGTATCTGATGAAGAACTTCTCGGACAGAATGAAGAAGATACCGACGAGAAAAAGCCGGAGGACGAAGATACAGAAGATGAAGATTCTGTTATCGACGAGGATTCTGCTTCTGATGAAGACGAGGAAGAAGATGACGAAACAGCCGAAGATGAAGAAGACGATGAGGATGAAGAAGACGCTGAAGATGAGGATGATGAAGACGAAGATTCTGAAACAGTAACCGCTCCTTCCGTAAAGAAAATAAACGGTATGCAGAAACTTGAACAGGATATGCGCGACGGCTTCACACCTGACCTTATTGTTTACGATCCGGCTGACAATGACTTCAGTTCATACGCTGCAGACGGAAAGTTCGCCGACATCCGTGACTTCATGAAGGACGACGTTGAGATCAGTGCGGATGATCTTATGGAAAACATCACTGAGCTCTGCATGTCAGGTGATGTAATGTACAGAATTTTCCCTGTATTCAAGGGCAGAACATTCATCGCTGATGAATCATCAGCTGACGGCAAGTCACACTGGAAGATGAGCGAATTCCTTGAATCTGCCAATGTTTCAAATACTATTTACGTAAACGAGGAAGATGCACTCGATGCAGTTCTTCCGGCTTACCTTATCGACCATACAGATTTTGACGAGAAGACATGCACATTTGACAAGAAAGACTTCAGAGAACTTCTCCAGTGGGCAGATGCGTTCCCGACAGTTGATGAATCACCGTCAGCTGACTACGACACAATGGTACACAAGCTCTATTCAGTTCGTGCTGATCTTCTTTCATCACCTAACCAGATAGCTTATGCTGAAGCTGAAACAGGTGAAGACGCAATAGTGAAGGGCATGCCTTCGACAGACAAGGAACTCGGACTTCAGGTAGAACCAGGCTTATGCTTCTCAGTCCTTAAGACTTCTGACGCAAAGAACGAGGCGTGGTATTTCATCCGCCAGTTCCTCACTGAAGACTTCTACGACTGGGGACAGGACAAGGGCTACACAGAGGATGAAATAAACGGACACCTTAAGAACAGCGTTCTTCCTGTAAGAAAGTCTGTTCTTGACAAGCTCATTGAAGACTGCACATCATTCAGATTTGAAAAAATGCTTTACGGCAAGGATTATCTTCCTACCGTTTACACCACATGGGGTGAGGAATACGAGATCGACGAGATCAGCTCATCTGCTGTGGATAAATTCAGAAAGGCTGTAAACAGCACAGCTTATCTTGATCCTAAGGGTTCACCTTACTACAATGCTGTAAGGGAAGAAGCAGTAAAGTATTTCACATCTCCTGATATGACAGCCGAAGATGCTTCAAAGGCTGTACAGAAGGCAGCAAGTGCTTTCCTTAGTTCTGAATCATGACCGGAAAACTTCTGAAAAATCAATATTAAAGTAAAATATATCCTCCCGGATCGTTTTATACGGTCTGAGAGGATATTTTGTTTTGTTTTAACCATGACATAATATACGGACAGATTTTTATGTCTTTAATGGTTGTAAACAGCCTTAAAAAATGTTATAATATAAGAGATTGAACTCAAAGAGGCTGATTGCGGCCTGACAACATTAGAAGCAAAATCCTTTTTTGCGTTCACTTATATATCAAGATACGGAGGGGAACAGTATGTCAAAGGAAAACACCGGTGCAGTACGCATTTCAGAAGATGTTATAACATCAATAGCAGCTAATGCCATCAATGAGATCAAAGGAGTGGAGAATATCCGTTCAGATTACGGACTTATCCGCAGCTTCTTTGTTAAAACGAGTCCGGTCAGTGTAAAGGCTGACGGTGACGTGGTTGAGATCAGTGCTGATGTTGTACTGAAACAGGGTTACAGTGCAGTTCTTACCAGTGAGAAGATACAGAACGCTGTCAAGTCAGAAGTGCAGTCTGCTACAGGGATCACAGTATCAAGAGTCAACGTTAATGTATCAGGTATAAGCTTTGAAAAGAAATAAAAGGAGTTTTTTTATATGGCAGATAAACTGACAAGAAGAGACATCAGAGACAGTGCATTCAAGATCATTTACGAATCACTGCTCAGAGATGATCCTGTTGATGAGCTTTTTGAAATGGCTGAGGACATTGACGAGATCGTGGTCAATGATGATGTCAGACAGATGGTAACTGATGTTCTTGCAAAGTCAGAGGAACTTGATGCTATGATCGCTCAGTACAGCAAAAAAAGAGTGTTTGCACGTATCGCTAAGATAAACGTTGCAATTCTCAGAATAGCTTTCTACGAGATCCTTTACAATGACAGGATACCGACAAACTCAGCTGTAAGCGAAGCGGTACTTCTTGCACAGAACTATTCCTACAAGGAAGATGTATCATTTGTAAACGGAATTCTCGGTGCATACACAAGAAGCATTGAAGGTGAAAATAAATAATGGGCTGTTTCCTCGGTATAGACACCAGTAACTATACCACCTCGGTAGCTCTTTACGACAGCGTTACCGGCGAGATGAAGCAGCAGAAGAAGCTTCTGCCGGTGGCTAAGGGAAACTTAGGGTTAAGACAGAGCGACGCTGTTTTTCACCATACAAAACAGCTGCCTGATCTTGTGGAAGCACTCACTTCAGATATCGTTCTGACGGCGGTCGGAGTTTCTGTAAAGCCGAGACTTGCCGAAGGATCCTACATGCCCTGTTTTCTGTGCGGCGAAGGTCTTGCAAGATCACTCGCAGCCATAACCGGTGCGGAGCTTTACAGGACATCTCACCAGACCGGACATATTCTTGCTGCTCTTTATTCAGCGGGAAGACTTGACCTTATTTTTCATGTAAGCGGCGGTACAACGGACTGCCTCATATGCCGGCCGGATGATGAGAGTATTATTGACATTACAGAAGCCGGAACTTCACTCGACCTTAAGGCAGGTCAGGCTGTTGACCGAGCAGGACTTATGCTGGACCTTGCTTTTCCGTGCGGACCGGCTCTTGAGGAGCTTGCTCTTAAGAGCACGAAAAAGTTTAAGGTAAAGCCTGTGATACGCGGAACGGACTGTTCACTTTCCGGTCTTGAAAACAAGTGTAAGAAGATGAAGGACGAAGGCGAGCTTTACGAGGATATCGCACTTTTCTGCCTTACATATGTATGCGAGACAATAAAGGCAATGACAAAAGCGGCGATAGAAAAATACGGGAACATGCCTGTGGTATTTGCCGGAGGAGTAATGTCTGACCAGATAATAAGGGAAAGACTTGAAAAGGAATTTGATGCTTACTTTGCAGAGCCGCAGTATTCATGTGACAATGCCACGGGACTTGCGGTCTATGCCAGAATAAAATCAGGAGCATGAGAAATATTGAATATACTGACGGTATCTCAGCTTAACAGATATCTGGCCTTTAAGTTCAAGGAGGACGACAGACTCAAAGGCATTTACCTGAAGGGCGAGATCTCAAACTTTAAAAATGCCGGACATCTGTATTTTACACTGAAGGACAGTGACACGCTTATCAAGGCTGTCATGTTCCGCAGCAATGCAGCTTCGCTCCGGTTTATGCCTGAAAACGGACAGAGCGTTATCGCCCAGGGATCCGTTTCAGTTTTTGAGCGTGACGGAGTTTATCAGCTTTACGTAACTGACATGGTGCCGGACGGAGCCGGAAACCTGCAGCTGGAATTTGAAAAGCTGAAGAAGGAACTTGAAGCGGAAGGCCTTTTTGACAAGGCGCACAAGAAGCCGCTGCCGGAATTTCCGAAACGCGTGGGTGTAATTACATCGGAAAAGGGTGCTGCACTTCAGGACATGATAAACATTATGTCCAGACGCTATCCGCTTGCGGAGCTTGTGATCTATCCTTCGCTTGTACAGGGAGCCGATGCACCTGCGTCACTCTGCCGTGCTTTAAGCGTGGCTGACTGCGGTGACTGTGACGTTATAATAATAGGACGCGGCGGCGGTTCATACGAGGACCTTGCGGCTTTCAATGACAGACAGCTTGCCTATTACATATATCATCTGAATACGCCTGTTATCAGTGCTGTAGGACATGAGACCGATTTTACCATCGCTGATCTGGTGGCGGATCTTCGCGCGCCTACGCCGTCAGCGGCGGCTGAACTTGCAGTGCCTGATATCGCAGACATGATAAAACTTGTAGATTCACTCAGAGGAAGAACGGAAAAATCCTTTGAATTCTGCATGGCAAGACTTGAAACTAAGCTTTCGTCTCTTTCAACAAGACTTGGCAGGGTATCTCCGGAAAATCTGCTTTTAAAAAGCAGTGCTGAGCTTGAACTGAAACGGAAAAGACTTGACTATTCGATAAAAAATATCCTGACCGGTAAGGAGAACGCCCTTTCCGGTAAAGTGTCCCGCCTTGAAACGCTGAACCCTCTTGAAGTTCTGAAGCGCGGATACACCACGGTTTACAAAAAGGAAGGCGAAATGATAAAGTCAGTCTCGGAAGTTCAGACAGGGGACAGCATACGAATTGATTTTGCAGACGGCTCAGCCTTTGCATCGGTTACAGATACGGAGAGAAAATAAGATGTCTTTTGAGAAAAAACTTGAAGAACTTGAAAAGATAGTAACGGCTCTTGAAAGCGGAAAAATACCTCTTGACAAGGCTGTTGAGCTTTACGGCGAAGGCATGAAGCTTTCACTTGCATGCCGTAAGGAGATAGATGAAGCTAAGATGAAAATAACAGTAGCTGGAGAAAAAGATGGAACAGAAATATAAAGACATAATGGCGGGATACATCGCCGCTATCGAAAAGAATATAAGAAAATATACCGAGGATAATTCGGGCAACGCAGCACAGAACCGACTTACAGAGGCAATGCGCTATTCTCTGGAAGCCGGCGGCAAGCGTGTGCGTCCTGTACTGGTAACTGAATTCTGCAGACTCTGCGGAGGCACAGAAGCCATGTCAGCTGCTCCGGCTGCAGCTATCGAAATGATACACACCGCATCGCTCATCCACGATGATCTTCCTGCAATGGACGACGATGATTTCAGACGCGGACGTCCTTCATGCCACAAGGCATACACAGAGGCCGAAGCAATACTTGCCGGAGACGCCCTCATGATCCTGCCTTTCCAGATAATCGCAGAGGACAGTGCACTTGACGGTGACAAAAAAGCAAGAATAATCTCAGACCTTGCTGCTGCGACAGCAGTAACGGGCATGATCGGCGGACAGGTCATCGACATCGACAACGAGACCAGAGATGATGTTGACGAAGCAAACTTAAGATACATGTATTCTCTTAAAACAGGCGCTCTTATCAGGACCGCATGCCGCATGGGCTGCATAGCTGCCGGTGCTTCCGGGGAAAAGATAAAGCTTGCCGATGAATATGCGAAAAAAATAGGTCTGGCTTTCCAGATCATTGATGATATACTTGACGTTACCTCAACTACTGAAGAACTTGGAAAACCTGTCGGAAGTGATGAGGAAAACAACAAGACCACATTTGTAACTGTTATGGGGATAGAAAAAGCAAAGGAAGAGGCCGACATGCTGACAGGGGAGGCTATGGCTCTTCTTGAGAATTTCGATGGCAGTGATTTTCTGAAAGCTCTTACAATGGAGCTGCTTGACAGAAGAAAATAACATGCTTTGGCGGGATCTGACTGGGGATCTGCTTTAAGCGGAACTAAAGGGAAGTATTATTTTATGTTTAACAATATTTTAGTGATCAGTGCGTCTTCATGGTTTGTGGCTCAGATACTGAAGACTCTGATCCATGCAGTAAAGAACAAAAAAATAGCATGTGAAAGAATGATAGGTGCAGGCGGAATGCCAAGCTCACACACTGCTATGGTCATTGCCGCACTTGTGACAACAGGACGGATTGACGGAGTTCATTCTTCTGTTTTCGGAATAGCAGCAGTCTTTTCAGCGGTTGTCATCTACGATGCACTTAACGTGAGACACGCTGCAGGTCTCCATGCAAAGGAACTTAATACGATAAACAGACTTTTTAATTTCAGAATAAGGGAAGAAAATTCAGAAAAGGTCGGCATAAAGGAACTTAATGAATTCCTCGGCCACACCCCGATCGAAGTAGTGGGAGGCGCCGTTGTAGGTTTGCTTGTCGGATTTCTTTTCCCGATAAAATAAAGGGCAGTTGAATTAAAATGAACGAAACTAAACTTGAGAAGATCGATCTTCCGGGAGGTCTTAAGGACCTTTCCATTGAAGAATGCAGGGATCTGTGTAAAGATATAAGAAACATTCTTATAAGAACTGTTTCAAAGAACGGCGGACATCTTGCCTCGAACCTTGGTGTAGTGGAACTGACACTTGCTATTCACAGGGTGTTTAATTCGCCTGACGACAAGATCGTATGGGACGTCGGACACCAGGCATATACACACAAGATCCTTACCGGAAGACTCGACCGCTTTTCCACCCTCAGACAGGAAAACGGCATTTCAGGTTTTCCTAAACCGAATGAATCGGAACATGATGCATTCGTAAGCGGTCACAGCAGTACATCGATCTCAGTTGCCTGCGGTATAGCCGAGGCTATGAAACTTGAAAATAAGAATAATCATGCGGTCGCAGTTATCGGTGACGGTGCGTTTACCGGTGGTCTGGCTTACGAAGGACTCAACAATGCCGGAAAGAGTCACAGTAACCTTATCGTAATCCTGAACCATAACGGCATGTCCATTTCCAAGAACGTAGGTGCTCTTGCAAAATATCTTTCTGCCATAAGAAACAAGGAAGGATATATGAACACCAAAAATGCCGTTGACCAGATGCTCAAAAAGACTCCGGTCGTAGGTCAGCCGATAAGCAAGGTGCTCAGTGCGTCAAAGTCAGCTATCAAGGGCGCAGTGCTCAAGGGAAGCAACACGATGTTCGAGGATCTTGGTTTTGAATATCTCGGACCGGTTGACGGACATGACATTGAAGCACTCGAGGAAGTCCTTAAGGTTGCGCAGGCCATGCACAAGCCGGTGTTTGTACACGTAAACACCATAAAGGGCAAGGGCTACACTCCTGCGGAAAAGAATCCGGGCGAGTATCACGGTATTCCTCGTTTCGATATTGCTACAGGAAACCCTGAGGTAAGCAGCGTCGATTCGTTTTCATCTGAGTTCGGCCGCGAACTGGCTGCCATTGCAGGTGAAAATGACAAGATCTGTGCTGTTACTGCTGCAATGAAGTACGGAACAGGACTTCAGTTCTTTGCGGCAAAGTACAAGGAAAGATTTTTCGATGTCGGCATTGCGGAACAGCATGCGGTCACATACTGCGCCGGTCTTGCGAGCATGGGAATGGTACCTGTATTTGCAGTTTACTCCTCATTCCTTCAGCGTGCCTATGACCAGATCGTTCACGACGCTGCTCTTTCAGGATGCCACATGGTCATAGGAATAGACAGAGCAGGATTTGTAGGCGAGGACGGCGAGACACATCAGGGCGTTTTCGACGTGCCTATGCTGACATCCGTTCCGGGAGTAACGATATTTTCACCTTCCGGCTATGACGAGCTTAAGTATGATCTCAGAAAAGCCGTGGGCGAACTTGACGGCCTTGTATGTCTTCGCTATCCGCGCGGAAAGGACTGCACGGAAAGAGAGGCACAGACTGAGTTTTCTGACTATTCATTCACAAAATGCGAAGGTGCTGAAATCCTTCTTGTAAGCTACGGCCGTACAGTCGATAATATAATACGGGCTGCAGGAATACTTGAAAACATGTATTCGGTAAAGTGTGATGTGCTCAAGCTTAACAGGATATGGCCGCTTGACAGTGATATGGTAAAGGAAGCTGCGACGTACAAAAAAATCTTTTTCTTCGAGGAAGGCATGAAGAACGGCGGAATAGCCGAGCATCTTCTCAGTGCTGTATGCGGTGAAGGATTCTGCGGAAGATTCAGTATCACTGCAGTCGAAGGATTTATAAAACAGGCTTCCGTTACGAGCCAGCTGAAAAAATACGGACTGGATACTGATTCAGTTATCGATAAAGTTAAGGAAACAATAAGCTGACCGAAAATCCGGCGAAGCCGGATTTTCGGCAGGAGGGAATGCGGGGCTTCGCCCCGTATCCCTGCACTGATTTATGAATAAATCAGTACTTTCTGACAGGGAGAATGATCTATGTCTGAAAACAGACTTGATGTTGAACTTTTTGAACGCGGCTTGTGCAAAAGCCGTGAACGTGCAAGACAGCTTATAAAAGGCGGTTTTGTAACGGTTGACGGCAGGACATGTTCCAAACCGGCATTTACAGTCACCGGGGAAAATGTACTTGAGGTGACCGGTGAAGATCACAGCTATGTCGGCAGGGGCGGACTCAAGCTTGAAAAGGCGGTCACTGTTTTTGCCGTTGATCTTAAGGACAGGGTCTGTCTTGACATAGGGGCCTCCACCGGAGGATTTACGGAAGTCATGCTTTCAGGCGGTGCGGCAAGAGTGTACGCTCTTGATGTTGGTCACGGCCAGCTGGCTCCTGAGCTCGCATCTGACAGGCGTGTTGTGAACATGGAGAACACCAACATCCGTGAATCGGTCATAACTGATTTTGACAGACAGCCTGATTTCATTGCAACTGATGTTTCATTTATTTCACTTAAGCTTGTTCTTCCTAAAATAAAGGAGCTTCTTGCGGAAAACGGCGAGGCGGTGGTTCTTGTCAAGCCGCAGTTCGAAGCAGGAGAATCAAATTTAAACAAAAAAGGCGTTGTGAAGGATCCGAAGGTACACAGACAGGTCATAAATGATCTGACAGAGTTTGCTTCAGTATGCGGATTCTGCGTTTCGGGTATCTGTGTTTCACCGATAAAAGGCGGAACGGGCAATGCGGAATATCTTATGTATCTTAAACACAGAGACGGAAACAGTGTTCCGGTCTCATTCAGTGCAGACGAACTTGTAAGCGAGGCGTTAGGAAAAGAAAAATGAAGATAGTTATTTTCCCGAATTTAAAGAAAAAGGATGCGTACAGCTGTACGCTCGATGTGTGCGGTATGCTTGGAAAACTCGGCGCTGAGATCTCCATGGACAACAAGTACCGTGAAACTTTTTCATCACTTGACAATATAGTTTACGGTGAGTTCAGAAAACTTGCGGAAGAAGCGGATTTTGCCGTTGCCATCGGCGGAGACGGAACAATACTCAAGTGTGCTTCCGCCATGACCGGTACTGATACAAAGCTTCTCGGTATAAATACAGGTCGTCTCGGATTCATGGCATCGGTCGAAAAGGATAATCTTCAGCTTCTTGAAAAGCTTTTTTCCGGTGATTACAAGATCTCGGAACGCATGCTTCTTGCTGTGGAAAGCGAAGATGAAAACGGAAAGAAGATCTACCGTGCACTGAACGATGTTGTGGTCACGAGCCGTTATTCAAAGATAATGGAATTTGACGTTTATGTGGGCGCTAACCTTATCGGAAGCTACCTCGGTGACGGTGTTGTTTTCAGCACTCCGACAGGTTCAACGGCCTATGCGCTTTCAGCAGGCGGTCCGATAATCGAGCCGGAGCTTGAATGTCTCGAGATGAATCTTGTCTGTCCTCATTCACTTTTTGTCCGTCCGATGATATTCAATGCTGACAGTGTAATAACTCTTGTTCATCATTCACCGGAAGAAGTTCAGATAGGATATTCAGTTGACGGCAATGAACCGGTGGTGCTTAAAAAGGAAAGCAGGCTCATAGTCAGAAAATCTGCCTGCAAGATAAAGCTTATCGACATGACCGGAATAACATTTTACGATTCACTTAACAGAAAGCTTATGAGATCGCTGAAAGGGAACTGATGAAGAATAAACGACAGAAGAAGATCCTTGAAATAATATCAGCAAAAGACGTAGAGACCCAGGAAGAGCTTCAGCTCCTTCTTGCTGAGGAAGGTTTCACAGCTGCACAGCCTACAGTTTCACGTGACATTCAGGAACTCAGACTTGTGAAAGCGGTAAATGACGACGGAAAGTACAGGTACATCCAGTCGGGAAATACTGACGCAAGGTTTTCCAACCTGCTTCTTCAGACTATAATAAGTGTTGACTATGCCATGAATATGGTGGTCATAAAGTGTCACACAGGTATGGCACAGGCGGCCTGCGCCATGATCGATTCCATGGATTATCCGCAGGTGCTGGGTACCATTGCCGGAGACGACACGATCTTCATCCTTCTCAGAAATGAGGAGAACGCAAGACAGTTCATGCAGAAGCTGAAGAAGATGACCGGCTGATATTCCAGAAAAACGCTGATTTATCCATAAATCAGCGTGGGGGTCCGGGCGAAGCCCGCAAATCACGCCTTCGGGAATCCGGCTTAGCCGGATTCCCGGTTTGATCAGTGCCCCCAAAAAAGAGTATGAGGAAAACAAACAGAAAAGAGGAGCTAATTTGCTTAGGGAACTATACATTGAGGACCTTGCAGTCATCAAGAGTGCATCGATCCCTCTTGAAGAAAATTTCAACGCATTTACCGGTGAGACCGGTGCGGGTAAATCCATTCTTATTAACGGAATAAATGCCGTCCTTGGCCAGAGAGTGACGAAGGATATCGTCCGTACAGGAAGCGAAAAGGCGCTTATCACAGCTCTTTTCACCAATCTTTCCGACAGTGTGAAGGCGAAGCTCGACGAGCTCGGAATAGGTTACTCTGACGATGAGATAACTGTTACCAGAGAGATACACGCTGACGGCGGAAGCATTGCAAGAATAAACAACAGGGCAACTACAGTCTCTGTTCTCCGCGAGCTCGGTGCGGTGCTCATAAACATTCACGGTCAGCACGACAACCAGATACTCATGGCGCCTGAACGTCACATTGCCATTCTCGACAGCTTCGGCGGTGACGACAGTTTCATTGAAGACTACAGAAAAAGTTTCCGTGAACTTCAGCATTGTGCGAGAAAGCTTGCAGATCTGAAAAAACTTGAACAGCAGGCAGCAGACCGTATGATATTTCTTCAGTCGGTCGTTGAGGAGATAGGTCCTCTCGAACTTGAACCTGATGAAGATATCCAGATAGAAGAAGAATATAAGATGCTGAAAAACAGCACTGATATAATCGAGGCACTCATGTCATCGAAGGAATGCATAAGCAGTGATGACGAGTGCATCATTTCCGGACTGAATGATACAGAGGCACTTCTTGAAAGTGTTATCGATGTTTCTGACATTGCCTCCGAGCTTTCACACTGCGCATCCTCCCTTGAAATAGACGAAGAGACCTTCAGCAGTATTTCGGCCCGCCGTGACATCATAAGCACACTTAAGCGCAAGTACAACAGGGGACTGAATGAAGTCATCACCATGTACGAGGAAGCTGCTGAAGAACTTGACAGCATGGAAAACAGCTCTGAAATGATAGAAAAGCTTACGGAAGAAAGAAAACGTCTGCTTGAAGAAACGACGGAAAAGGCGAAAAAACTTTCTGAGTACCGAAAGCGAACAGCTGAAAAATTCGTAAGCCGTGTTACCGAGGAACTGAAATTCCTCGACATGCCGAATGTAATTATTGAAGTAAAAAATGAAACCGGAAAGCTTTCCGCAAACGGCATGGATTCTGTTGAATTCCTGATCTCCGCGAACAAAGGTGAGGAACCGAAACCGATTGCAAAGATCGCATCCGGCGGTGAACTTTCACGAATCATGCTTGCCCTTAAAACTGTGCTCGCTGATCAGGATGACATA
>CADAPI010000063.1 GCA_902789705.1 uncultured Ruminococcus sp. | reverse complement strand
CATCAATGCAGCCTGCTGCATTGATGCCTTTGTTATTAATTCGGATATTCAACGACCGGAAATCAGGAGCATAACACCTGTTCTGACGGAACCCATTCATTCCGGCGAGAGCCATTCATTCCGGCGGGACTCATTCGTTCCGGCGGGAACGTATCCCCCCCTCCCCTCGGGGAGGGGGGCAGGGGGGTGGGGGATCATTTTACCTTATCGGCAATTTCCTTAACGAGCTTTGCAACGATATCGTCAACAGGAACGCCCGGAAGTTCGCCTTCCTTACGTGAACGTACTGTTACTGTGTTATCAGCCACTTCCTTGTCACCGATAATGAATGTATAAGGAATTCTTTCAAGTCTTGAAGCCTTGATCTTAGGTCCGATATTGTCATCACGGCTGTCAACAGTTACTCTCATGCCGAGTGAAGTAAGTCTGTCAGCGATCTTCTGTGCATATTCAACGTGCTGCTCACCGATAGGAAGAAGTCTTACCTGCTCAGGAGCAAGCCAGAGAGGCATTACGCCTGCAAAACGTTCGATCATGTATGCAAGAGTTCTTTCGTAGCATCCGAGTGATGTTCTGTGAATGATGTAAGGAAGCTTCTTTTGGCCGTCCTTGTCGATGTAGTACATGCCGAACTTTTCTGCGAGGAGCATGTCTATCTGGATAGTAACGATCGTATCTTCCTTGCCGAAAACGTTCTTGTACTGGATGTCGAGCTTAGGACCGTAGAATGCGGCCTCGTCGATACCAACTTCATATTTAAGACCGAGGTGATCAAGGATCTGACCCATTACGCGCTGAGCTTCCTCCCACTGTTCCTTTGTGCCCTCGTACTTGTTCTTCGGGTTTGCAGGATCCCACTGTGAGAAACGGAATGTACAGTCTTCGAGAAGACCAACTGTGTCGAGACAGTATTTAGCAAGTTCGAGACAGCCCTTGAATTCTTCTTCGAGCTGATCAGGTCTTAAAATGTAGTGACCTTCTGAAATTGTGAACTGACGTACACGGATAAGTCCGTGCATTTCACCGCTGTCCTCGTTTCTGAAGAGAGTTGATGTCTCTGTAAGACGCATAGGAAGATCGCGGTATGAACGCTGACGGTTGAGATATACCTGATACTGGAACGGACATGTCATTGGACGGAGTGCAAAGCATTCCTTTGTTTCGTCTGTCGGATCGCCGAGAACGAACATGCCGTCAAGATAGTGATCCCAGTGGCCTGAGATCCTGTAAAGGTCTCTCTTAGCCATAAGAGGTGTCTTTGTAAGGAGACAGCCTCTCTTCTGTTCCTCGTCTTCGATCCATCTCTGGAGAAGCTGGATAACTCTTGTACCCTTTGGAAGAAGGATAGGAAGTCCCTGGCCTACGTAGTCAACTGTTGTGAAATATTCGAGTTCACGGCCGAGTTTGTTGTGGTCACGGAGCTTAGCTTCCTCAAGCTTCTTGAGGTGTTCTTCAAGTTCAGATGCCTTAGGGAATGCAACAGCGTAGATTCTTGTGAGCATCTTGTTCTTTTCGTTTCCTCTCCAGTAAGCACCTGTGCATGAAAGAAGCTTGAATGCCTTTACCGGAGCTGTTGTCATGAGGTGAGGACCTGCACAGAGATCTGTGAAATCGCCCTGCTTGTAGAATGAGATAGGTTCGCCCTTGTCTGCGTGTTCCTCACAGAGTTCAACCTTGTAAGGTTCACCCTGTTTCTTAAGATATGCGATCGCATCGGCAGGAGACATTTCAAACTGTTCGAGCGCTATGCCTTCCTTTACGATCTTCTTCATTTCAGCTTCGATCTTAAGGAGTTCATCAGCTGAGAACGGCTTTTCAACGTCGAAGTCGTAGTAGAAACCGGTATCAATAGCAGGTCCGATAGCAAGCTTTGCTTCAGGGAAAAGTCTCTTTACTGCCTGAGCAAGAATGTGTGAAGCAGTGTGCCAGAATGTCTTCTTACCGTCGAGTGAATCGAAAGTCATAACTTCAAATTCACAGTCGCTGTCTATAGTTGTACGGAGATCCTTGACCTCTCCGTTGATCTTTACGCAGCATGCAGCCTTGAAAAGTCCGGCACCGATGCCTTTTACGATGTCAGCAGCAGACTGTCCGTTTTCGACTTCCCTTACACTGCCGTCTTTTAATGTCAGTTTTAACATTGTAATCAGTTCCTTTCTTGAATTAAAAAATAAAGCCCCTTCAGAAAATACTTCTGAAGGGGCACTTAAAATGCGGTTCCACCCTTTTTCACAGACTTCACCTGATAACACGTTCTTATCAGATGCAGATGATCTGTATCTCGATGTGTTCCTGTAACGGTGAACATCCGGCGTGTATTAAACGCACTCGGAGGACGGTGTCCGTGCAGACAAATCCTGTTTTCGCTCTCAGCTTCCGGAAAACTCTCTGTTAAAGATCAAACGCCGTGCAAGGCTTTCCTCGTCAACATTTTAACGTATTCGGTTTTACGTATACTCTAATTATAACCGAAAAAAATCAAATGTCAATAGTTTTTTTGAATACAGCCCCCGGAGGGCTGATGAAAGACTATGATATATCAAAAATCTATTGACATCTTCATCAAAAAGAAGTACAATAGAAGTATTGCATTTATTTATTTTAGTAGATGAAAAAATATGTTTTTCATCTGCTATTAGCCGATATGCAGGGAGCAAACGTAGTTTGCGGATCTGCAAGGCAATATAAATAATTCAGATGCATCAACAATTACTTTCGCTTGCTAAAGCGATTAAATTAAACGCTGTCCGTGGTCAAAATATATTATTTTAATCTTACAGATACGCATAAATTTCTTAAAATTCATATATAATACACAACTTTATATATTTTTCTCATTTTTAATTTATATAATTTTATATATCTACATTTTTTGAAAATTTTTAAAGAAAAATTCTGACTTCAGTATGCTCTGAAAAAGTCAGCCGGAGTGCAGGTCAGGATCTTTCTTCGTACACGGTACGGTTTAAAACTGAATATTTTTGACTTTTACAGGTAAGCGTTTTACGAAAACACTCTTAATATTTACCGGTGAAAGGAGGAAATAATTTTTCCATGAGCATACCAATAGTTATTATTATTGCTATTATTGCTTGTGCGGCCGGTGCTGCAGCCGGAGCGTATCTTTACGGAAAGCAGAGTTTCCAGAAAGGTATCCTTTACAGACAGCAGCAGGCTGAAGCGGCTATAGGCTCAGCTGAACAGGAAGCAGACAAGATCAGACGTGAAGCTTCCAGAATGATCGAAAGTGCCAGAGCGGAAAGCGAAAACTGCAAAAGAGCAGCTCTCGTAGAAGCCAAGGACGAGATCTACAAGCTCAAAAACGAAGCTGACAAGGAGATCAAAGAACGCAGAAGCGAGATCTCACGTCAGGAACGCAGGATCCAGCAGAAGGAAGAAAACCTCGACAAGAAGAACGACAACCTTGAACGCAAGGAAGAACTCCTTCAGAGCAAGATCAAATCAGCTGAAGAAAAGCTTAACGAAGCTGAATCTATCAAGAAAAGCCAGATGGACATTCTTGAAAAGATTTCAGAATTCACCCGCGAGCAGGCTAAGGACTATATTATTTCACAGCTTGAAACAGAACTTGTTCATGAAAAAGCACTCAAAATATCTGCCTATGAACAGCAGATAAAGGACTGCTGCGATGAAAAGGCAAGAAGCCTTATCTCACTTGCTATCGCAAAGTGTGCGGCAGACCAGGTTTCAGAATCATCCATCTCAGTTGTAGCACTTCCTAACGACGAGATGAAGGGCCGCATAATCGGCCGTGAGGGACGTAACATAAGAACACTTGAAACTCTTACAGGTGTTGACCTTATAATCGACGATACTCCGGAAGCTATCACACTTTCATGTTTCGACCAGGTAAGACGTGAAGTTGCAAGAATAGCTCTTGAAAAACTTATCTCAGACGGCAGAATCCATCCTACAAGAATTGAAGAAATGGTGGACAAGGCAAGACGTGAGGTTGAACACAAGATCAAGCAGGAAGGTGAACGTGCTCTTCTCGAAACAAACGTTCACAACATCAACCACGAACTTGTAAAGCTTATCGGACGACTCAAGTTCCGTACAAGCTATCGTCAGAACGTTCTCAATCACTCAATCGAAGTCGCACAGCTCGCAGGCATACTTGCTTCAGAGCTCGGTGTTGACGCAAATATAGCAAGACGTGCAGGTCTTCTCCACGATATCGGTAAGGCTCTTACCTCCGAGATCGAAGGCTCACACGTACAGATCGGTGTGGATGTATGTAAGAAGTACAAGGAAAGTGCTGAAGTCATCCACGCTGTTGAAGCTCACCACAACGACGTTGAACCGCAGACAGTTATCGCATGTATCGTACAGGCTGCAGACGCTATATCAGCTGCAAGACCTGCTGCAAGATGTGAAAACTACGAAAGCTACATCAAGAGACTTGAAAAGCTTGAAGAGATCTGCTCATCCTACGACGGAGTTGAAAAGTGCTTCGCAGTACAGGCCGGCCGTGAAGTTCGTATCATGGTTCTTCCTGAAGTCATCAACGATGAAAAGATGGTTCTTGTTGCAAGAGACATCGTTAAGCGTATTGAAGACGAAATGGAATATCCGGGTCAGATCAAGGTCAACCTCATCCGCGAAAGCAGAGCGATCGAATACGCAAAATAAGATCCTTCGTTACCCTACTCAGAACCGAGTAGGGTAACTCTTTATAAAGGCAAATTTTGTGAAAGGAATTTATTCATATGGCTAAAACACATAAAACCATATTCGGAACCACTGAAAAGTCGAACTTTATCCTGAACATGACAAACGACCAGTTCAACAAGCTGGCATCTGTACTCTTCACAATCGGTTTCTCGCTGATCTTTGTTCTGTCGGCAGTAACAGAGCTTATGTCAAAAGGCAAGATC
The DNA here is from genome assembly GCA_902789705.1 of uncultured Ruminococcus sp. Classification (GTDB taxonomy): domain Bacteria; phylum Bacillota; class Clostridia; order Oscillospirales; family Ruminococcaceae; genus HUN007. The sequence continues at coordinate 7,939 of CADAPI010000063.1, read as the reverse complement.
ACCGTTGCGACATACGACTGGAAGATCGTGCCTTCAGTTTCTCTTGGCATCACAGGCATTCTTGCGATAAGTATTTTCATTATCGCATTAATAAAGCAGACCCTGAGCAGAAAACAGATCGTCGCTTCGGTCATTACACTTGTACTTGCGGTATGTCTGTATATCTCATACGTAAATGCCGTTACAACCGTACAGGACTATACAGCGTTTCTCGGTTTCCGTTACGGCAGATATGAAGGTCTTATGGTATACTTAAGCTACCTGTTCATATTTCTCGGAAGCATGACAATAAACAGAGAAAGTACGGTAAGAAATATTTTTCGTGTAATCTCAGTGATAACTGTTCTTCAGAGTATATGGTCAGGACTTCAGTTCATCCCTTCATTCCCTTCGTTCTACTACAAGGTCCCGTACATAATGCAGCCGGTAATGCTTCCAAGCGGCACAACAGGAAGTCCGGCATATCTTGCTACTTTCATGGCATGCGGACTTGCGATAGCTGTTTTTTCAGTACCGAATGACAGTAACAGAATCTTTTCATGCATCCATAAAACTGCCGTTCTCGGTTCGGCATTTTTCCTCACAAAAACCCAGACTCTTCTCGGATACATAAGCATTACAGTGATCGTCGCTGCCGCTCTTGCAGATCACTTAAGGAACAGAAAATCAGAAAGCAGGAACAGTTCACCGCTCGTATTCCTGTTCACAGGTCTTGCTGCAGCTGCAGCGCTGATCATAATAAAAGGTTTTGCCGTATACGACGGTGAAGTCATCTGGCAGGACGGATGTTCAAGACTCGGAGCTTTCGGACAGTATTCATCAAGTATTGAAGGTGCCATAAACATACACAGCTTAAGTGAAGTTTACCCTTACCTCTGGGGAAAAGCATACGAAATAATAAAGCAGTTCCCGGTAACAGGCATCGGCCCTGACGCTTTCATATTCTCACAGAGAAAAGGCTCGTTCAATGACGTTCCGCTGTCAGTTGACCGTCCGTACAGCGAATACCTCTATTACGCAGCAACTTTCGGTATTCCGGCCGCTGTTTCACTTGCAGCTGCTTTCTTCTGCTCTGCAGCAAACGGCGTTGTTTCGGCAGCAAAGAACAGAAGCTGGGTATTCAGAGCACCAGCTGTTATAGCAGTACTCTACACAGCATCAGCTGTCATCACCAACAGCACGGCAACAGTAACACCATTCATCTGGTTCATGCTCGGCACATGCTGCTGCACACTTAAAGATAACGAAAAAGCGTGATCACGCAGAACATAAGATAACACTGCTCAAACCGGAAATACGGCTTTGCCGTATTTCCGGAGGGGAAGATCGCGTGGCTTCGCCCCGTACCCCACGCTGATTTATGAACAAATCAGCGTTTCCGCAAAAGCACCGCTCCTTCAATGACAGGAGCGGTGCTTTTTTTGTTTTACGGGTGCATATCAGCTAATACAAGACGACAATTTTCTGATAATAATACCGTTGATTTTTGTTCAACTTTGTGATATAATTTAATTTACAGAAAGACGGATACTGCGTCAGGCGACCCGCTGCGCAGTCCTGGGGAAAGAGGGATTAAACAATGAAATTCAGAATACTGTTAAATTCCAAGCACAACAGTGTCATAAGTGATTTTTTCAAACAGACATCGCAGGCCTTTGACTGCCTCAGCACATCGGACTGCCTTGACGATATAGCCAACCACTTCAAGCTTTTCAAGCCGCAGGCTTACGTGTATTTCAACGAGGGTGCACAGTGCGGCCCGCTGGTAACGCAGATGCGTGCCTTAAAAAGCAGCCACGACTTCGGAAATGTTCCTATAGTTGCCATAGCCGATGAAAATGTCTGCAAAATGCTTGAAAGACTTCCGCAGAAACCGGATCTTATTCTGCCGCAGAGCACAGCTTCAGACATAATGACAGCCGAAATAATAAAAACGGTCAAGGCAAAACAGGCATCCGCTCCTGTACAGACAAGACAGTCAGGCACAGCCTCATACGGACCGAGACCTATTTCAGTCATATCAACTCCGAAGGCAGTTCAGCCTGCTCCTGCACCGGAAACTGCACCGGCTCCGGAACCTGTCAAAGAAGCGGCACCGCCGCCTCCGTCACCGAAAAAGAACGTTCCGGAAATACCGCCGGACAAGATAATCGACGAACCTAACGTAAAGAACTCAAAGGCAAACATTCTTGTTATCGACGATGACAAGAACATTCTGCGTCTTATCAAGAGTGCCTGCAGCGAGTTTTTCAATATCACTACAATGCTCAATGCAGATCTCATAGACAAGTACTTTGAGACCAAGACCGTCGACCTTATACTTCTCGATTACGAAATGCCGGGAGAAAACGGTCCTCAGGTATTTCAGCGTCTCAGAAAAATTCCGAACGCAGCCACAACACCGATAGTTTTCCTGACAGGTGTTTCAGACAGGAAGAAAATACAGGAGGTAATGTCATTAAAACCTCAGGGGTATGTACTGAAGCCTATCAACATGGAAAAACTGTTTTCGAGCATATACAGTCTCATAAGATAAGCAAGGGAAAGGGGATTATTGATAATGGAAGCGGAAAATGTTTATCTTACCGATATTATAGACCTGGATGTACTGCAGAAGATCCAGGACGCGTTTTCTTCGATGACTGACATGGCGTGCATCATAACTGATGCATACGGCGTAGCTGTCTCAAGCGGGTCGAACTTCTGTGATTTCTGTTCAAGATTCACGCGTGTTTCACCCGAAGGCGCCAGAAGATGCGAGGAATGCGACAGACGCGGAGCAGAAATGGCAATAGAAAACAAAGGGGTATGCACATATTTCTGCCACGCCGGACTTATTGAATTCGCCGCACCGATCATGGCAAACGGTCAGATGGTCGGCAGTATTGTCGGAGGCCAGATCCTTTCAGAGCCTCCTGATCTGAATGCTTTCGCTGAAAAAGCAAAAGAACTGGGAATAGACCCGGATGACTATACACACGAAGCCAAGAAAGTACGTATTATTGCACAGAAAGAGATTGACAAGGCCGCACTGTCACTGAACAGTCTTGCCGAAGTACTCAGCACAGTTGCAACGAACAACTTCAACATGCTCGCAAACAGCGCTGAAGTCGAGAAAAGTGCAAAGCTCAAGTCCGACTTCCTTGCGAACATGAGCCATGAGATCCGTACTCCTATGAACGCCGTGCTCGGTATGGCTGAAATGGCTCTCCGTGAGGAAATGTCCCCTACTGCACGTGACTTTATCCACCAGATACGTGCTTCAGGTAAAAACCTTCTCACCATCATCAACGACATTCTCGATTTCTCCAAGATCGAATCCGGAAAAATGGAGATCATCGAAGTACCGTATGAACCGCTTTCAATGATCAACGACATTGCAAGTATGGTAAACAGCCGTATCGGTGACAAGAACATCGAATTCACCGTCGACGCTCCGCCTGAAATACCGCACAAGCTTTTCGGCGACAATGTAAGAATTCAGCAGATCCTTATCAATCTTCTTACGAACGCAGTTAAGTTCACAAAACAGGGTCAGGTCCAGCTTCGTCTGAAATTCAGAAAGAAGAACGAAAACGAAGGAACACTCAAGGCTCTCGTAATGGATACCGGTATGGGTATCAAGGAAGAGAACCTCGACAAGATCTTCGAATCGTTCCAGCAGGTTGACAGTAAACGTAACAGAAATATCGAAGGTACCGGTCTCGGTCTTGCCATCACCCAGCAGCTCCTCACACTCATGGGCGGCTTTATCGACGTTGAAAGTGAATACAACGTAGGAAGTACCTTCGCTATAATCATACCGCAGAAGATCGTCAGCAAGGAACCTTCAGTACCTAAGTCTGACAAAACCATCTCGGCTGCAGTCATCTCACAGAACATGTACATATGCATGCAGCTTGTAAAGGATCTGTCACGTCTCAACTCCACATACGCAGTCCTTGAAAAGGAAAACTACATGGATTCCCTTGACTTTGATTTTCTGTTCATCGAGGAAAATCTTTTCACCAAGGAGATACAGACATTCGTTACAAACAATCCGAAACTCCAGTGTGTGGTTATCGAAAACAGAAAGAGCCTCAAGCGTTTCAACGTTGTAAATATACGTACAATAAGAAAGCCGATCTACGTACTTTCACTGTACTCGATACTCGGTATCGGTGAAGACTACGCTGCATTTGCAGACTTCATGGATGACGACTTCCCGTTCACCGCACCGGATGCACAGATCCTCATCGTAGACGACAACACCATCAACCTCACGGTTGCAGAAGGTCTTCTTGAACCGCTCAACATGAAGATAGATACTGCTACCGGCGCAAAGGATGCTATCAACAAGATAAAGGAAAAGAAATTCGACCTTATCTTCATGGACCACATGATGCCGGAAATAGACGGTGTCGAAGCAACACATATGATAAGGACCACATTCCCGGACTACGAGGATACGCCTATCATCGCACTTACAGCAAATGCCGTGGCCAACGCCAAGGATATGTTCCTAAGCGAAGGTCTGAACGACTTCGTTGCAAAACCTATCGAAATAAAGGATATCGTTTCAAAACTGAAGAAATGGCTGCCGCATGAAAAGATAGTCATTGCAGAATCACAGCATGAAGAAAAACAGGAAGATGAACTCGGTCCGTTCTACAAGGAAGTTGAAGTTGAATCTGAAGCATATCCTGACGGAACCGACACTGAAACAGCAGAAACGGAAAGCGCCGCCGAAGAACAGTCTGCATTTGACGCTTCACCGGATCCTGTACCGGAAACCCCTGAAGTTCAGCCTGCAGCAGCTCCGGCTTCTCAGAGTACTCCGGCACAGCCTGCAGCTCAGTCCGCTCCGGCACCAGCTCCACAGAGTGCTCCTGCCCAGCCTGCTCCTCAGTCCGCTCCGGCACCAGCTCCGCAGAGCACTCCTGCTCAGCCTGCTCCTCAGCCGGCATCAGCTCCAGCTCCGCAGAGTGCTCCTGCTCAGCCTGCTCCTCAGCCGGCATCAGCTCCGGCTCCACAGAGTGCCCCTGCTCAGCCTGCTCCTCAGCCGGCATCAGCACCAGCTCCACGGAGTGCTCCTGCTCAGCCTGCAGCTCAGCCAGTATCAGCTCCGGCTCCTCAGAGAGCTCCTGCAGCACCTCCGCCGGCACCTAAACCTGCACCGCCAAAACCTGCAGCTCCGGGTCAGCGAAGCGGTCCGCTTGAAATTGAAGGTCTCAATGTAAAGCTCGCTCTTTCACTTCTCGGAACCGAAAAGCTCTTCCTTACTGTACTCAAACAGTATTTCTGTGCAATCGAACAGAAGGCACGTTCCATCGAGAACCACTACAACAATGAAGACTGGAAGAACTACACTATTGAAGTTCACGCTCTCAAGAGCACTTCAAAACAGATCGGTGCGGAACACGTTTCTGCCGTTGCCGCTGAACTGGAGAAGGCCGGAAACGAAGGCAACATCGATCTTATCCGCGAGAAAAATGCCGGTATGCTTGCAGAATACCGCGGCTACAGAAAATCGCTCAAATATCTCTTCCCTGACGTTCCTGACGAGGACGAGGAAAAGGAAGCTGACAGCGGTCAGATAAACGAACAGCTGGACAAGCTTGCCGAAGCCATAGAAGATTTTGACTCACTGACTATGGAAGAAGTAGTTGAAAATCTGAGCAAATTCAAGCTGACCGGTGAAGGCAAAACGGTATTTGACGAACTGAAGGAAGCTGTTTCCTCATCCGAACTGGAAAAATGCTCTGAACTCATTGCAAAGTGGAAAGGCATACTCGGATAAACCGGAACAGCCATACCGTGTTAAAAAACTAAAATAACAACATAAGCGCATCCGGGAAAACAGCAGTTTCCGGATGCGTCCATTGTTCTTTACCGCATAATATTTTTTGAAAGGAAACATCATGAGAAGTCAGAACACCGGTTTAAAAACAAAAAAGCAATGGTTCCTTTTCATCACAGGACTCATCGCATTTCTCACCGGTGCCGCCATTTTAGGATTTTTCGGCATACGGAAAATATGCAGGGAAATTCACAGACAGAAACTTTTAAACGAAAACCCGGTCATTGAGATAGCTGATCTGCACATAAAAGCGCCTGTACTTGAAGGTACAGAAAACGAAGTGCTTGCAGAGGGCACAGGACACTTTACCGGTACAGGTGATTTCGGCAGCGGCAATTACTGTATTGCAGGGCACAGCAGCACCATTTACAAAGAGTATTTCAACGGTCTTAAAAACGCCGACAAAGGAATGGATATAACGCTGTACGACTTAAGCAGAAAAGAATATGTCTATACCGTTTCTGAAAAATATATCGTTGACCCTGGTGAAACATGGGTGCTCGATGATTTCGGCGACGACCGTATAACGCTGGTGACCTGCACCGACGACGGAAGCCGGAGGCAGATCATTGTCGGACTTCTCAAAAAAACTGATTAAACACAAAAAAGTCTTACCGTTTTGAAGCGGTAAGACTTTTTTTACAGTAAACAGCCAGCATTCGTGCTGTCTACTTTAGCCGGCTTTGTACGCAAATGCTGATCATTTGGTATTTTCAATGTTCCATTTGAAATTACAGAGTTTCTTTGCTCTGGTACCGTCAAGAACATTGTTGTTGAAGAATGTATCCATGTCGTTATAGCGGTAATTCGTCTTCTGGTCGCCCTTACTGGTCAGACGTCCTATAAGGCTCTTCATCTTGTCTTTGCCGACATTTCTCTGAATAGCAGGACCATATGTTTTTCTTGCTCTTGCATAGGCGATTATCTCACGTGCCGAGCAGATGTTATTGTCAGCTATGTTGTAAAGGCCGCTGTAGGTTCTGTCTTCGGCATACTTTACGTAGCACATGATAAACTCAACGAGATTATGCAGACAGCAGAACTGAAATCCGTAGTCACCTGAGTAGTATACAAACAGTCCGTCAGTTTCAGGGTCATATATCTTCGCCATGAGATTGTCTGAAAAATCACTTGTGTAGATAGGTGCCACTCTGAGCGCTGCTCCTATGACCTCCGGATTGGACTTTATAGCATCGCCGAATTTTTCTTCGGCTTTTCTTTTGAGCTTTGCGTAGTTTGAATCGATCTTCAGCCTGTCAGTTTCTCTGATAGGCTCTCTTGATTTAGGAAATTCATAAACCTGACTTGTACTTATAAGAATAGCTTTCTTTATACCGGACGAAACCGCAAGAGTATAAAGATAGTCATCGTACATTGCACTTTCCTTAACGTCACTGTCAGTTATAGTATCTTTAAGATCGTTGTCTGCTGTGTATGCACAGTGGACAAGTATATCTATTTTTTCCTTTTTAAAAAGATCTTCAAATACTGCACGGTCTCTCGGACCTGCACTTACAAAAGTGTATCGTTCTTTTCCCTCATTGTAGGTGCTTGACTTAGTGTCGGTTCCGATTATCTCATTATTATCTCTTTTGAGTAATCCTGAGCAGACTAGTGTTGTTTTATTTCCTTTTTTGTTATATAATAATAGTGTACATCAGTAAGATTTGATCATTTACTGCAGAATAATGCAGAAATGATTTTGTTTTCATCATAATTTAATAAAAAATCGTACTATTTTCCTTCTATAGTATAACATATTTATAAAACAAAATCAATGGGAATCTTACAAAATCGACATTATACACATACATTGGACATCTCTATGAATAAATTCGCTATATTTGGAGACAACAAACGTTACTACACCCAGAACAGATTTCTTCGTGAAACTTTCGGTGAAAAGGTTGTCAAACTCTCACTCAACGCCGGATTCACATGTCCGAACCGTGACGGAACATGCGGTACCGGCGGATGCATATACTGTTCCCCTCAGCTGAGCGGTGATTTTTCAGGACGTCCCGGCTTGTCCGTAACAGAACAGATGAAGGAACAGATCACTCTGCTTTCAGAAAAATGGAAAAGTTCAAGCTACATAGC
>CADAPI010000062.1 GCA_902789705.1 uncultured Ruminococcus sp. | reverse complement strand
AATATTAACTGTTGTGAACAACGAGGTGTGGCTCAGTTTGGTAGAGCGCTACGTTCGGGACGTAGAGGCCGCAGGTTCGATTCCTGTCACCTCGACTTTTAATAACTGATAAAACGACTCAGTAAAACATATGTTTTGCTGAGTCGTTTTTTATTATTCACTTGTATTTTCAGCGCTTTCTTCTGAAACAGGGATCTCAATTTCTGCCGATATTATATCTGCTACTTTCCTGAGAATATCATCAGGTATTTTTTCTACAAATACACAGGGTCTTGAATTAAGATCCAGTGCCCGGATATGCTCACACAAAACCACGCCGGTTGTTGTTGTTCGTTCATCAAGAGAAACGTGCAGTGGAAACTTATTGTCTGTGTTAGTTATCGGGCAAACAATAGCTAACTTTGCATGCTTATTAAAAGTGTCGTTACTGACTATCAGTGCAGGACGATATCCTGCCTGCTCATGTCCACGCTGAGGATTAAGATTTACTTTGATAATGTCCCCCTGGTTCACCATACTTCTCCTCCTACAGGATCACCCCAGTCTATTTCTTCAGGAGCATAATTTCCTTCGTATCCATCGAAAAGCTCATCTATGTTCTTTCTCTTTTTAGGTTCTGCCTGTTCAATAATAATTTTATTATCCTGAGCGATTATAACTATTTTTTCGTTATTCGACCATTTCAAAACATCAAGCATATGCTTCGGTAAACGTATACCCTGAACCCTGACTGTTGCCCCATTTCTGAATAGTTGTTGTCATAATGATCACTCCTTTTATTCGTGTATTTTAGTATATACATAGTATATACTAAAAATACTGTTTTGTCAAGTCATTTCGAAAATCAATATCCGATTGTCGTGTCACTTCTTAACTGACATTAAAGTAATATAGACATTATTTCTATGTAAATATATTTCTGGATAACTGACAAAATAATATTATCTGTCAATTGAAAGTATACCTGATAACATGTTATACTTTGATTGAAAGATAAAGTTAAATTAAGCTTCAGAAGGAGGAAGAAAAAATGTATAAATTACTATTCACAGATAAACCAAAAATCTGCTGTCGCTGTGGACGTCCACTTCATGAAAATGAAATCGTTTATCGTCCGGATGAGCACAAAGATGCCGTAATATGCACAGGCTGCAATCCATCCGAGGGCATTAAATATATCTTCCTCGACGGTATCCCTAGAGCTGTTCTGGACAGATATATGTTCGGAGAGGACTTTCATTACGGATTTTATGAATTCCGCTATGTAAATGTGAAAGAACAGAAAAAATGCGTTATATACCGCTTTTATCCACAGGGAAAAGATATCGATGAATTTATCAATACATCTGTACCTGGAAGCTATATTTTGAGATACTCTGAAGAAATTAAATTTCTTGAAGACCTTGAGTTTTTTGAACAAATTGAGTGTCTTAAAGAAATTCCATTCCTGTATTATGTAAAAGATTATGAGAACGAGACTGAACCCAAAACTGAAATTCTTGATGCTCATGAATTTGATGATGTTCTGGAAGAATGGTTCAAAGACGATTACCAGTACTATGACAACGATGAAATTATTGAGGTGTTTTTGGAAGGCTGTTATCAGGTAAAACCATACTGCTTAAAAATACAAAGACAAAAACCGGAACCAAAAACAGAGGTAAAATCAAAAGAAAAAGAATCTTCAAGCCCGAAACCTGAGTTAAAACCCGGAGAACGCTTTTTCACACCTGAAAAGGCAAAAGATTTTCTGTACTTCTGTCAGAAAAGAATAATCGGTCAGGGAGACGAACTGAAAAAAGCCGTCTGCCTTGTTATAAGATACGTCGAAGCCGTAAAATCAGGAAACTACAGAAACAAACAGAACTGGTTCCTGACAGCTCCCAGTGGAAGTGGAAAAACTGAATTTTATCGTGCCGTAAGAGATTACTTCAAACTGAATGAAATAGATATACCTGTTCTGTTTCAGGATCTCAGCCGTATTACACCGGAAGGCTACAGGGGTTCAAATGCAAGTGATATTCTGAATATTTTCGTCGCTAATGAATCAAACGGCGAAGGAATATTCTTTCTGGACGAAGCTGATAAAAAGTTCACTCCAAGCTATACAGCTGAAGGAGACGATTTCAATGCTCAGGCACAGGCAACTCTGCTCTCATTGGTGGAGGGGTGCGACAACACATTTACTTATCACAACAGAAAAGAACTAACAGTAGACACATCAAAAACCATGTTTGTTTTCCTCGGTGCGTATCAGAACATACGCGATATAAAAACCGGCAGAAACGAAAAAAAGCATATCGGATTCAATGCAATACAGCAGGAGATGCAAAATGATGACTTTTACGATGTGACTATCGAAGATATGATCGAATACGGACTCACAGAGCAGCTTGCCGGAAGAATATCAACAGTCATCAACTTTCACAGGTTGTCTGAAGAAAATATGATAAACGTGATACGTGCTAAAGTGACTGAGATTGGCTCCAAAGAAAACATCAAAGTCGGAATAACTAACAGTGCATTAAATGAATTTCTAAAAATAGCCTACACCCCGACCGGAATCAGAAACATAATAAACCAGATAAACGGTCTCATCGGCGCTGCACTGGAAAAATACATTTTTGAAGACTGCTTCGATCCGCAAAAAGATAGAATACTTATCACAAGTCTTGAAAGGATAAGGATCCTGCGTTCAGAAGATGGCATTATCACACCTGCAGAAGCGATAACACTGAATTAAACGGAGTGCCCGCTTCTCTGATACTGCAGAACAAAAAGCCTGTAAAACTCTTCCAAAACATCTGAACCAGTATTGATCAATACGTTCTTAGGTATACCGTTCCATTGACCTCTTAAATTCATTCATAAATATTTCCCTGAGAGACAGTGGAGAAATTATCTCCGCTTCCCCGCCGAATGAAAAGAAATAATTTCTGATGTGATAATGCGCACAGTCAAAGGTAAGTTCATAGAATTCTTCACCGTTTAAAACGATCTTCTCAGGAGCAGTAACAGGAATAGGTCTCTGGTGAGATACTTTTCTCAGATACAGGATCTCATATCCTTTCTTTGTTAATCTCACCACAGATCTTTCTGTTTCCTTTCCGTCTAAATTCTTTTTCTCAATATATGCACTGCCGATCCTGTCGTTTAACTCTTTCAGATTTCTGATCTCTGTATACGAAAGTTCGAATTTCCTGTGCCTTGATCTGCATTCTGTGATACGGCTTATTTTAAATCCATAGCTTTCAAATTCGTCTTTGCTCCCCTTTGGTCTTGAATAACCAATAAGATAATACGACAATGTGTTATCGTCTATTCTGATATCTAACGGTTTGATCTCATATTCTTTTTCAGATGTCATTTTTACAATAAGGATCTCGCCGTTTTCTATAACTTTATTCAGAGTCTTGAATTTATCATAGCAGTAGATCCTTTCACGTTCGGAAAGAGGAAGCAAAGTAAACTGCTCCAGCAAATATGTTATCAGTTTACGTTTTTTTAAATTCTCATCAGATGAGAAATCAAACTCCAGTAATTTATCTGTCAGCTGTCTTGTAAAGCTGATACGATCGTCCGCTGCGTATTCGTCATGCTCTTTGTTGGTGAAAGACTCAGCAACAGCATCTTCAAATGCTTCAAGAAAGTTTTCCTGCGCATAGCACATATAATTGACAAGTATCCTGCAGATAAAACCATTACTGAACCTTTCAGTATATTTCTCCTCAAATCTTATGTGATCTTTCTGAAGCCGCCTGTATGTGCCGTAACTCATATCATAACGCGACAGAGTTCCTGTATCGAACATTTCACTCATAATGTATCCTCCTGCCATGATGTTGTCGGTTTTAAGCTGACAATATTATAACATAATGCATCTTATTACGTCAATGATTTTCAGTATAACTGACAAAACAATATTTACTGTCAATTGATAGTCTTTCAGGTGATATGGTATACTATAACTGTAAGGTAATAGTAATAAAACTTTTAAAGGAGTGTTTTATCATGATCGAAAAAAAGGATATTTTAGCTGATTTACATATTCATACAATAGGTTCGGAACATGCTTATTCAACTCTGTACGAATGCATTCGCTGTGCGGCTGATGCAGGATTAAAGTATATCGCCATTACAGATCATTATTATAATGACGGCACGAAATTGCATAAGATAAATGAAATAAACAGATTTATTTATCTTGAAAAAGAAGCAGCAAGGGCTCAGAATAAAGTACATGTTCTTGGCGGAGCAGAATTTAATATCGGACAGAATATTGAATCATGGGAAAAACTAAAAGAATTAAGCTGGAAGATGATAGGCGTTCACGGTATGCTTCTTAATGTAAAAGAATTCAGCTATGATGATATTTACAGGTTCTATGAACAGAGAGCTGATGATATGGACTGTTTTTCACATATAGAACGTAATGTCGGAAAAATAGGCGGATATAATGAAACAGAACTGACAGATGATATCAGAAATTATCTGTGCAGCCTTGTAACACTGGCAAAGGAAAAGAATGTTGTACTTGAGGTAAATGAATCTACCTTGTTTGCTGATGAACCAGGAGATTTTGAAAGAATGAATTACTGGCTTAACTACGCTAAATCAAACGGAAATCTTATTTCACTGGGAAGTGATTCGCATTACTGCGAGACAATAGGCAGATTTGAAAAAGCACTTGATTTATTGAATGCCATTGATTTTCCTAAAGACAGAATAGTGAATTGTAATCCGGATTTACTTAAACAGTTTAGTGATTTATAATTATTGTAAACGAAAAATACAGAAGCGTATAAAATCAAAGTAAAAAACCGCTCTCAGTTAATCAACACAGGATAATAAAATAGTATATTATTATGACATGCACCTTAGAAAAGTTGTATGTTGATTTTTTTACAATAATCAGATATTGCTATAAAGAGAAAACGTTTTCCATCCGGTTTTATAGGACACATTTGTACTCATTTTTGCAAAGTTAAAATGTATGTACGGTGTGAATACTTTATTTACTTCATATCATGTTATGAGCACATCAACATTGTATTATAATTACTGTCTTATACATTTGAGAGTAATCTGACCACAATACAGCGTAAAATTTATTTAGTTTGATAATAATTTTAATTTCGAAAACCCTTGAACCGCAGATAATAAAATGATATAATTTATTCAGACAATTTTTTAATTTATTTATTTAAAACGTTACTTTGCACATTTTCTCTTCATACCCACTCAAATCTCATGATAAAGTTTCTTAAAAAAATTGTCGGTAAGATGATATTCGGGAACATTTACACTATTTATCTATGATTGATTTTGAGGAGTTTATGATGAAAAGATTCAGTAAAGTACTTGCTGCATTGCTGTCAGCACTGCTTACGCTTTCGGTAAGCAGTACGCTTTCAGTAAATGCATCCTACCCTTCCGACTATTATTATGACCCGGATGATGTGAACAGCGTTCCTGCGCTTTCAGTCAGAGAATATGATGAATTATGCGCTGAACTGGAGTTCTCAGGAGACCTGGCATATGCATCATCCGCAAAGTTGCCGGAAAGTGTAGACCTGAGTGAAAGTCCGTTCTTCCCGCCTATAGGGGACCAGGGCGGACTCGGAAGCTGCAGTGCCTGGGCTACGACCTACTACCAGTTCACTTATGAAATGCATAAGATAAACTGCATAAACAGCACGAAAAAGAACTCTTATTCGCCAAGCTGGACCTGGAACTTCAGCAACCACAACCTCAATGAAGGTATTTCCATACAGACCGCTTACCGCACGCTCAGTCTTCTGGGTGCTGAAACATTGAGTGAAATGCCTTACGACCGTATGGATTACAACTACAGATGGTCCGACAACGAGGAAGCAATGCGGAATGCGCTTAAGTACAGGGTGAAAAACGTAAACATTTTCGGTATAAGCGGTACAGGAACAGTAGTATCAAACAGTATCGATTCTGACCTTGATACTATAAAATCAGTACTTGCAAACGAAAAGGTTGTAGTTGCATCAATGAACAACCGCAGCTACAGTGATTCGATGAAACACGTTATCGTACGCGGAAACAACAGCGGCTCGAAAGCGGGAACACACGCAGTTGCAATAGTTGGCTACGACGATAATTTCACTTACGACATAAACCACGACGGTGACATAGAGCCTTTTGAAAGAGGCGCACTTAAAATTGCTGATTCAACAGGTACATTCTGGGGATATGACGGATTCATGTATGTCATGTACGACGCACTTAACGGAAAAAGTGCTGCCTCAGATGACTGGGAAGCTGATGAAAAATACGAAAGAAAAGCAATATTCAATGTAATGCCTACTGACGAAGAAAACGACGAGGGATATAATATTTTCTACTGCATCGACGTTGAAAACCGTGAGGTAAATATGATCGGTGCAGTAGAGATAAACACAGACCGGAGAGAAAACATGTTTCTTTCGGTGCAGCATAAAAACAGACTTGCTTCCAATCACTACACACAGATCTTTCCGGTAACTGACGTTTACGACTACGTCGGTTCCTTCATACCTTACAGCGGAAAGCTTCTGCTGGACTTCAGTAACTGCTACAATTCCGATGATCCTTACCTTCCGCAGTTCTACGCTTCAAACCATGAATGGTTTATAAAACTCGGAAGCGATCAGAAGGGATTTAATGCCGAAAGCTGGGTGGAAAACGGAAAGGTTTCCTGCACACTCATGGATTCCGAAGGAAACACGATAACTGAATTCGGAAAAGTAAATGTAAGATCAGGCGACAATGAGATCGTACTGAGCACAGTCATCGACCAGAAGCCGGGTGACATCAATTTCGACGGAGTTGTAAACTCACTTGACTATGTTACCATTCACCAGTACACAAAGGGCATGATACGTTTTTCAAACGTTCAGAAACGAGCAGCTGATATGGATTCAGACGGTGACGTGGACGAAGATGACAAGCAGGCTGTACTCGGACAGTATCTGCGCTGATTTCAGGGTTAATGGCAAACCCTGAAAAAAATAGCCGGTACATACGGTACCGGAAAAACACTGGTTCTTATGTTTATTATATAAGGGTTTTCCTAAACTGAATAAATTACGGTGGCCGTTCCTATCATCTCACGGTCACAAAAATAAAGTGAAAGTCTTTTATCATGACTTTCACTTTATTTTTTATCTTCTTGCGTTTGCAAGCATGAGTTTTATTCTGTTTTCCTGATTTACCTTTGTGGCACCCGGGTCATAGTCTATGGCAACTATGTTTGCATTCGGGAAGCCCTGCTTTATAACTCGTGCCATACCCTTGGCAACAATGTGGTTAGGCAGGCATCCGAACGGCTGGGTACATATAATGTTTTCAGTACCGGACGATGCAAGAGCCGCCATTTCAGCAGGAATGAGCCAGCCTTCGCCCATCTTGACACCCTGGTGGATGTACTTGTCACACTCGCTTCTTAAATGTTCGAAGTCATGCGGCGGCTCGAAAACGCCGTGCTTCTTTATTATGTTTATCATCTGCTTCTGCTTTGCGTAAATAACGTCGTAGCCTATTTTGAAAGCAAATGTTGTTTTGTTCTTAAAGCCGTAGATCTTACCGTCATTTACGTTGTTTATCGCACAGTAGAGCACGAAGTCAACAAGTGACGGAACTACCGGTTCGCATCCTTCGCTTAAAAGAAAATCTTCAAGGTGGTTGTTTGCAAGCGGTGAATATTTTACGTAGATCTCACCAACAATGCCAACCTTTATCTTCTTCTGCTTGCTTCGCTTTATCTTTGCAAAGTCGTCAAGGATCATTTTATAGTTCTTTGCAGTACCGAAAAACTGATTTTTCGAGAACTTTTCCTCGAGTATTTTCTCCCACTTGTTAAGCACCTTTTCCGATTCACCCGGAACGAGTTCATACGGACGGCACTGATTGTAGAGAAGCATGAGTATGTCGCCGTAGAGAACAGCGTACAGAAGCTTCATGACAACAGGGACTGTAAGCTTAAATCCGCCTTCCTTTTCAAGTCCGCTGAAGTTGAGTGAGATCACAGGCACCTGCGGATATTTTTCCTTAAGTGCCTTTCTGAGAAGATGAATATAGTTTGACGCTCTGCATCCGCCGCCTGTCTGGGTAAGCATGAGAGCAGTTTTGTCAGGGTCGTATTTTCCGCTGTTAAGTGCCTCCATAAACTGACCTATAACGAGAAGAGCCGGATAGCAGGTATCGTTGTGTACGTTTTTTAATCCCTCGTCAATAACAGTCTGGGTGGATGTACGAAGAAGCTCCATCTTGTATCCGCAGTTTCTGAGAATACTGATTATAAGATTAAAATGAATAGGGAGCATATCCGGAACGAGGATGGTATGCGTTGATTTCATATTATCCGTAAATACAGGAAATTTCGCCAATTGATATTCACTCCTTAGTCTGTTTCCGCAGCTGCCATAAGGCTTCGCAGTCTTATCTTCGCAGCTCCGAGGTTGCTTATCTCATCTATTTTCAGCTGTGTGTACAGCTTGCCTTT
Organism: uncultured Ruminococcus sp.; assembly: GCA_902789705.1. Classification (GTDB taxonomy): domain Bacteria; phylum Bacillota; class Clostridia; order Oscillospirales; family Ruminococcaceae; genus HUN007. Next base: position 4,765 of record CADAPI010000062.1, on the reverse strand, counting down.
TGATTCGAGTATAGATCTTATTTCATCCGTTGTGATAGCATCTATTCCGCATCCGAAAGATACGAGCTGTACAAGCTGCATGTCCTTATTCTTTGTTACGTAGTCAGCCGCTCTGTACATTCTCGAATGATAGGTCCACTGGTTGAGTACGTCAAGATCCGGCATGTCGCCGTGTCCGCTTACGCTGTCCTCGGTGACAACAGCCATTCCGAGGCTGGTGATCAGCTTGTTGATACCGTGGTTTATTTCCTTGTCAAGATGATAAGGTCTTCCGGCAAGGACGATGATCATTTTTCCTTCCTTACGTGCTTTTTCGATTATATCATTCGCCTTTATCTCAACTTCCTTACGGAACATTTCAAGGTCGTCAAATCCTTTTTCAAGAGCATCAAGAGCCTGTTTTTTATTAATGCCGTATTTTCCGAGCACACCTGCCATTACATCGGCTACGTGCTCTTTTCTGTTAAGGTCAAGATAAGGATTTTTGAAATTGTCTTCGTTAAGTTCCGGAATATTTGCCTTCAGAAGTTCCGGATAGTAGGCAACAACAGGACAGTTGTAGTGATTGTCCGTGTCAGGCTCTTCAAGATTGTAGCTCATGCACGGATAGAAAATGAAGTCAACGCCCTTTTCGAGAAGATCAGCCACATGACCGTGTACAAGCTTTGCCGGATAGCAGACCGTATCGGAAGGAATAGTCTGCTGACCCTTGTAGTACATGTCGCGTGAGCTTTCGTCCGAAAGGACGATCTCAAATCCGAGGTCGCGGAAAAATCTGCTCCATAACGGAAGCTGATCGAAGTAACTGAGTACCATCGGTATACCGATCTTCGCTTTCGGTGTGCCTTCCGGCTTAAGTTCAGTCTTCATAAGCAGGTCGTACTTGTACTCGTAAAGGCAGAAGCCCTCGGCAGTACGCTTCTTTCCGGCACCGCGTTCGCACTTGTTTCCTGAAATGAATTTTTCACCGTCAGCAAAGGTGATCATGTTGAGGTTGCACTTTGCAGTACAGCCGCCGCACTGGAAAGCCTTTGATGTGTATGAGAAATCCTTTAAGTCTTCGCGGCTTATAAGTGAGGAATGTCCGGCCGAGTTTTCCTTCGCGTAAAGTGCCGCACCGAAAGCGCCCATGAGTCCTGCGATAGCCGGACGGGTAACGTTTCTTCCGAGTTCCATTTCGAAGGAACGGAGAACGGCATCATTAAGGAAGGTACCGCCCTGAACGACAATATTCTGTCCGAGGTCGGAAGGAGACTTCGCTCTTATTACCTTGTAGATGGCATTCTTGATTATTGAAGATGAAAGGCCGGCTGAAATGTCCTCGACTGTTGCGCCGTCCTTCTGAGCCTGTTTTACCGAGCTGTTCATGAACACGGTACATCTTGAACCGAGGTCCACCGGATGCTCGGCAAAAAGTCCGAGGTTTGAGAATCTTGCAATGTCGTATCCGAGCGCCTGTGCAAATGTCTGGATGAAGGATCCGCATCCGGATGAGCATGCTTCGTTGAGCATGATGCTGTCGATGGCGCCATTCTTTATCTTGAAGCACTTGATATCCTGCCCGCCGATGTCGATGATGAAGTCAACATCCGGGCAGAAGAATGCAGCTGCCTTGTAGTGTGCAACTGTTTCTACTATTCCGTGATCAATGTGGAGACCGGCCTTTATGAGGTCTTCGCCGTATCCTGTAACGGCTGAACCTGCGATGTTTACGTGGTCACCGGCAAGTTCATATATTTCCTTAAGTTTCTTTGATATTCTGTCAAGAGGCTGTCCCTTATTGGAAGCGTAGAACTGGTAAAGAAGCTTTCCGTCCGGTGTGATAAGAGCCATTTTTGTAGTGGTCGAACCTGCATCTATACCAAGGAAAGCGTCACCTGTATATGTTTCGATATTTTCGTATTTAAGGTCGTTTTCGCTGTGCCTCTTTATGAAAGCTTCGTATTCGGAACGGTCCTTAAAAAGTCTTTCTCCGGTCACAACATTGTCAGTAGTCTTTGCTTCCTTAACACGCTTTACGATCTCGTCTGCTGTCATAAGGTCGCTTTCACTGTTTCCGGCAAAAAGTGCTGAACCGTATGCCACGAAAACAGGAGCTTCCTCCGGAAAACGTGCACTTTTGTCGTCGAGTTTAAGTGTATTTACAAACGCCTTTCGAAGTCCCTGCTGGAAAAACAGCGGACCGCCCAGGAAAAGAACGTTTCCTTCTATTTTACGGCCCTGTGAAAGACCTGCAACAGTCTGGTCAACTACGGCCTGGAATATACTTGCGGAAATATCCTCACGCTTTGCTCCCTGATTGAGAAGCGGCTGTATGTCTGACTTGGCAAATACACCGCAGCGTGAAGCGATAGGGTAGATCTTTTCAGCTTCAAGTGCCAGCCTGTCAAGTTCATCGGTAGTGATGCCGAGAAGGGTAGCCATCTGGTCGATAAATGCACCCGTACCGCCGGCACATGAACCGTTCATACGCTGTTCAACACCGCCGGTGAAAAAGATTATCTTCGCATCCTCACCGCCGAGTTCAATAACGACGTCAGTATCAGGATAGCTTTCCTTAACTGCAATAAATGCCGCATTTACCTCCTGCACAAAAGGAAGCTCAGCTGCATTTGCAAGTCCGAGACCTGCCGAACCGGTAACTGCCAGTCTGAATGATGCATCCGGATATTCATTCTTTATTATTTCCATCTGCTCAGCAACAGTTTCCCTTACTTTTGAGAAATGGCGCTGGTATTTTGAATATATTATCTTTTTGTTGTCATCGGTAATAACTGTCTTGACAGTCGTAGAACCTACATCTATTCCTAAACAGTAATTCATTGATCTACCTCATCTGAAAAAATTATAGTTATAATCAGCCAAATTATATTATAACATTTATTCGGCCTGTTTAAAAGGGTTTTCAGCAAATTTTCACCTGAATGAAAAGTGTAAAATTACGTCTGCTGTTATCCATATTACACCCCACTATTTCTTAGAAATTGTTTTCGAAAAACCCATATTAAGCATAGGTATCGCACCATACTTGCCGGAAATATAGCATTTTTCGAAATTTTCCTCTTTGCGTACACTCTTTATTTCCGCCAGTGAGTACAGATCAGTATAACGCTCCGATTTTTCCATTTCCGTGAACCAGATCTGATCTCTACGGAAAATATCAAGATTAAGCAAACCTGTTTCATGTGTTGTGAAAATGATCTGTGCCGCTGAATTATGAGAACTGTTTGTAAAATACTTAACTATCTCATATACTATGGATTCATGAAGATTAGATTCAAGTTCGTCACATACAAGAACTTTTCCGTTTTGAATTATATCTATAAACGGACATAACAATCCAAACAGTTTACGGACACCTGTTGATTCTTCTATCATCAGATCTGTTTCAAATTTATCATAAATAATTCTCGCCGAAATAGCATCTACACTTGTCTGAAGCAGCGCTCTTTTAAATTCATCAGATAAAAAAGGCGGCAGTTCAGATAACTCTATTTTTTTCTGATCGATCTTTACATCAATATCCTTAATGCCCATTCCAAGACCGTTCATAAATGATATCATTTTTTTCTTCATTTCTTCGTTAGTGTTCATCTGATATAAAGAATAATTCATCCAGTTCTCCTGGTTTGCAGAATTATAGACCACTAATTCATTATTAAAGAAATTAAATGCAGTAAGAACTTCATCAACAGATGTAAAATTAGCCGCACAGGATAATAAAAGTCTGTTGGACTTCAGTACATCTTTGCAGGCATTGAATTTTCCTTTGAATTTGCTTCCGATAGTAAACTCATCGTATTCCCTGTCAAAGATCTTAGCCTGTCTTCCATTTGGAAAATAATACAGATACTCCTCTTTAACAATCATCTTTTCCAAAGTAAAAACAAAAACAAATCTCGTGTCATTGACGATAAACTGAATCTGATATGAACTCTCACCGTTTACGTTTCCTAATTTATGAGGAAACTGCCTTATACCATGACCAGGCTGATTATTTATACTTGTGATCACTGTATTTTTTACAAACGCAACAGCATCAATAACATTACTTTTACCTGATCCGTTAGCACCATATATAACGGCGGATTTAAGCACTTTTAAGCCAGATATATTTACTATGTTGTCTTCAAAAGCATTATCACTTCCAGCTATTGCCGAAAGAACGATTTTTTCTCTTATTGACTTATGATTAGAACAGGAAAACTCCAGTAACATACAAAGAACCCCTTTCTATATTCTGATTATTATTAATATAATAGCACCTTAAAATGATTTTTGTCAAGCGTTTTTGAAGAGTTTTACGCAAATGAGACATTTAAATTTGCTGATGTGTCATTTCAAGCATATCATTTTAATTGATGTTATTATGAACTGAATACAAAAAATAAGCCGGACACTTCCGCAGAATATGTCCGACATCTTATTTAAAATAGTTGACGAAATGCTGCCCGTTTCCTGACAGAAAAATGAGTGGCAGAACAGACCTTTGAAGAAATTCTACGCTTTCCTGTTTGTTGACTGTCTGTATGTCAACATAAGAAAAGAGAATGAAAGAAAGAACTGTGCCGTTTATGTTGTTCTTGGTTATGATGTCAATGGTGTAAAAGACATTCTTGGAATATGGATTGGTGAATCTGAAGGTAAGCATTACTGGATGCAGATTTTTGATGAGATCAAAGGCAGAGGTGTAGAGGATATTCTGTTTGTCAGCATGGATGGAGTATCCGGACTTGAAGAAGGAGCATTCTTATCTTCGCCCATA
>CADAPI010000061.1:12854-21557 GCA_902789705.1 uncultured Ruminococcus sp. | reverse complement strand
GTTATCAAAACTGTGTCGGCAGTGGCACTTACCATTGTTTCAATGTTTATTATGATGTTCCTTCTGGTACTCGTTCTTTCACTTTTCCAGAAGGCAGGACTTTTTATTTACTCCATCTATACGGAAATACAGTACAGAATTAAAGTTTAAAGGCGGTGAGCGGAAATGCAGAAAAAATATATGCGGTTTATTGCAGGTATAGCAGCCATGTGCATGCTTATGCCGTCTTTCTGCGTATTCGCTGAACCTGACAACGAAGTTTCAGAAGATATGGCACAGACCGAATCTTCAGAAGCTGATACAAATGAAAATGACGAGGGTACTGAAAAATCGGATTATGTTATGAGAACGGAAAACGAAGTCCTCAAAACGATGATAAGGGCCTGCGAAAACGAAAATCTCATACTTTTCTATTCCGAGGAAGAGGACCTTATCGCTCTTGAAAACAAGAAAAACGGTTATGTCTGGTGGTCTTCGCCGATCAATGCCGAGGGCGATCCTGCGGCCAAGACTACAGTCAGAAAGGAACTGGAATCGTCACTTGTTGTGGTTTACGGCGATCCTGACCAGAGAACCGGTTCGACGCTCCGTTCAGCCAAAAATGCCAAAATGAGCTACAGCATCAAGGGCGACACTCTGGAAATAACCTATCGTTTTCCTCTTGCGGGATTCGTTATCCCCGTAAAATACACACTTGAGGAAAAATGCCTCAGGGCTCACGCAGATACGTCAGATTTTAAGGAAAACAAGCGTGATGACGACGAGAAACGCATCATTCTTGAACTTTCAGTCCTTCCGAATATGCTTGCCTCAGGCAGCTACGAGAACGGATATTACATAATTCCTGACGGATGCGGTGCAAAAATAGATTTCAACAACGGAAAGACCGAAGCCCGTGCCTATTCCGCCAAGGTTTACGGAACAGATATCACCGCCGTTCCGCAGACTGCTCCGGACAGGACCGAGGAAGTTCTGCTTCCGGTCTATGCGTCGGTCAGGGATAACGGAAACGCCATGCTTGCGGTTATAAGTCGCGGCGATTCCAACGTGCTTATCCAGTCATCGGTCAGCGGACTTAACAAGAGCAGCTACAACACCTGCAGTTCAAGATTTGTTCTGCGTAATACCGATACATACTACATGAACAGCGAACCGCTGACGGTCTTTGAAAACAGTGACATAGGGCTTGAATCCCTTGAACTGAAGTTTTTCCCGTTAAACGGCAGAGATACCGGATGTGCCGATGTGGCTGCGGTTTACCGTCAGTATCTTACGGAAAACGAGGAAGTTGAGAAGAAAAATATCAGTCTTCCTCTCTGCATTGATCTCTACGGCGGCGTCACAAGGAAGGAGCCTTTCCTTGGAATTCCGGTAACATGCAAAAAGGCGGTCACCACCTATGAAAAAGCCGGTGAGATAGTAAGTGAGCTGTATGATGGCGGCGCCGGTGAGATGATCGTAAGTCTCGATAACTGGACTGACGACGGGATAAAAGGAAAAGTTGATGTTTCCGCCAAGCCTTCAAAAACACTCGGCTCGCAGTCAGATTTTAATGAAATGACTGCGCTGTTTGACAGCCTCGGCGTCCGTTTCTGTCCGGTCGTGAACAACACCACCTTCTCGTCAGGAAACGGTTACTGGGAATTCAGCGACACGGCAATGCGCGCTTCGGGTCAGTATTCAAAGCAGATAAGCTTCAATCCGGCCTACGGCACAAGGGATGGTCTGAAAAAGCCTCAGTCCCTGCTTTCACCTGCAGCTTTTCCTGAAATATTTGACCGTATAACCACAGGGTACAGCAGAAGATCTCTCCGCGGTATCTGTCCGGGGGATATAACCACTGTGCTGTACGGCGATTACGGAAAGAAGCATATCGGGCGTTCCGTTTCGGAGAAATATATCTGCGACGGACTTCAGAAATTTGATGAGGACATAGGATTTGTCTACGCAAAAGGCGCATGTGCCTATGCCTTCGGGCATACTGACCACATTTCAGATGCTCCTCTTCGTTCAAGCGGATACGACATATTTGACGGCGATCTGCCCTTCTATCAGATGGTGCTTCACGGGCTCATCCCGTATTCGTCATCTTCGGTAAACGGTGATCCGGATCCGGAGCGGCTCATACTTCTGGCGGCATCTGCCGGAAGCGGTCTGCGCTACGATCTTACGGGGCTCGAAACAAGCGAGCTCAAGGACACTGAGTACGATATTTACTACTACGCTGACAGCAGTTTCTGGACGGGATATGCTGCGAAGAGCCAGAAGTTCATAACGGACGTGCTTGGTGATGTGAAAGATGAGTACATTACCAGTTATTCCGTAAACGGTAATGTCATAACGACGGTCTACTCATCCGGAACGGTCGTAAAGACTGATCTTGAAAGCGAAACTGTGACAAGCGGAAACAAAATATTTGTTCTGGCAGATTATCTTGGAAAGGACGGAGGTGCGGACTTCTGATGAACAGGAAAAAGGAAAAAAAGCATCTGTCCTACGAAAAGCAGAAACGGCTGTACGGCTACGGATTTTTAAGCCTGTGGCTCATCGGAACGCTGGTGTTCTTCATAATTCCGGTGGCCGGTTCACTTATCTATTCCTTTGAAGATGTCACTCCGGGTGCAGGCGGCGTCTGGGTCGGCCTTAAGAATTATTCGGCGGCGCTTAACAAGGATCCGTATTTCAGGACCTATCTGACAGATGAAATAGCGGAAATGCTGCGTAATACGCCGATAATACTGATCTTCTCGCTGTTTTCAGCGGTGCTTATAAATCAGAAATTTAAGGGAAGGACCTTTGTAAGAGCAGTGTTCTTCCTTCCGGTAATAGTTGCATCCGGACCGGTCTATGCAGTAATAACCGGTGATATGAACGTAAGCGGTGCCGAGGGCGCAGACCAGTTCTCGACTGTTTTTGAAACGGATATGGTAACAGATCTGCTGGAATTTACGGGCGTTTACGGTCTGAGTCAGACTCTGACGGAAACGATAAAGCACACCATTGACGGTATTTTCGCAATAGTGTGGCATTCGGGAATTCAGATACTTATCTTTCTTGCGGCACTTCAGAACATACCGCCGTCGGCGAGAGAGGCCGCTGAACTTGAAGGTGCCACAGCATGGGAATATTTCTGGAAGATAACTTTTCCTTACGTAAGCCCGATGATACTCGCAAATCTTGTTTTCACAGTAATTGATTCGTTCACCGATTCAGGAAACAGGGTTATGGAACGTATCATAGCCATGCAGAGCGACTGGAAATACGGACTGGCCGCTGCGATGGTATGGACCTATTTCGGAATAGTAATACTTATGGTCGGACTTGTTTTCCTGATATTGGGAAAGCACGTTTACTACGAGGTCGATTGATGAATAAGGAAGAAAAGAAAAAAAGACGCGAAAAAGAAAAAGAGCACCGGAAGCTTATGTCGAAGGAGCAGCTCTCATATCTCCGGAGAAAGAAAGTCACGGATGCGGTCTGGCCGGTTTTCAGAACGCTCATCCTCGCCGGACTCTGCTTTGTCATCCTTTATCCGCTTATTTTCATGATAAGCTGTGCCTTCAGGGAACGTAACGATATGAACGATCCGACAGTAATGTGGATCCCGAGACATTTCACGCTGGATGCCATAAAGGAAACAGCAAGGGCGATGGATCTCGGAAATACACTGGTGAACACTCTGTTTATCAATATAGGCTGTTCCTTCTGCCAGATAATTTCGACGGCAGTTACCGGATACGGATTTGCGCGCTTTCAGTTTAAAGGAAAGAAGATCCTGTTTGCCGTGGTCATCCTCATGATCCTTGTGCCTCCGCAGGTCATCCTGCTCCCGCAGTACGATCTTTTCAAGGCTCTCGGCGTGATAAACACGGCATGGACCATGTATCTTCCGGCCATGACAGCCAACGGTATCAGAGCGGGTATCATGATATTCATCTTCCGCCAGTTCTTCCGCGGACTCCCGAAGGAACTCGAAGATGCCGCCTGCCTCGACGGATGCGGCCCGTTCAGGACTTTCCTCGTTATCATGATGCCGAATGCACTTTCCTCATTCCTCACAGTTTTCCTGTTCGCAGTTGTGTGGTACTGGAACGACTACTACGTATGCAACGCATTCTTCAGCAGCAACCGCACACTTGCCCTCACAATAAAGAACATCCAGCCGGTACTCAACGCTGCCCTCTTCAACGACGCAAGTCTCAGAGTCTCCGCCCGCGAGTACGTAGTCTGGACTCAGGCAGCCTGTCTTATGTCCATCTCGCCGATGCTCATCATGTACGTTTTCCTGCAGAAGCATTTCACCGAAGGCATAGAACGCTCCGGTCTTACCGGCTGACGGAATCATTCGGTATCATCCGCCTCTTACGAACCGGATGATGCTATAGAAAAAATGCTGCACATTTTCATGCGCAGCATTTTGTGTGTCCGGTCCGACGCTCTCTCCGTTATTCATATTTACCTAACCAAAGATACATCGTTTGTGAATGTGAACAAAATTTCTTTATACCCGTTTACAAATTAAAGTTATTGTGATAATATAATTTACATCGAAAGCGATATGGAAAAGCTGGCTGAAATGAATGATGAACAGTGCAGCGTTTCCGAAAAAAGGGAGATATTTATTATATTTTTATGATTGCGAAAGCGGGGAGTTAAAATGAGAAAGTTCATGACAGTTTTATCAGTTGTACTTGGCATTCTTACATTTGCAGCGGTTTCGTATGTAGGACAGGACAGCAGTAAATTCAATGCAGCACTTATCTGCATTCCTGCACTTCTTTGCATTATGACTGCAATAGTAGGGGACAGACCGGACAGTCAGAAACTTGATCTTGATGAGGTTGATGCTGACATCTGATGCAAACGGAGATTTCTGAGCAAAACATTTCCTCGGCAGGGGGCTGCCGCAGCAAAGACAATTAAACAGTACGCAATATAGAAAACACAGTCTGTAACATATACAGGCTGTGTTTTTTTGTGGGTATATACGGCGAAGCCGTATTTCCGAAGGTGGGATTTGCGGGGCTTCGCCCCGAAGCCCCACGCTGATTTATGAATAAATCAGTGTTTCCGCGGTTTTGTTTGCCTTGCAGACAGACCGCGGTTGTGTTATAATAAAAATATGATTTTTTGGAATTCGTTAAAGGAAAATGCCGGATCATTTTTATGGTCTGCGTTTCCTGAAACGCTTTTACAGGAGCGGATTCAATGAACACACCGGTTTATGATTACCTGATCTCATATGCTGAAAGCGGCATGCTGCGTATGCATATGCCGGGACACAAGGGGAAGAAAACCGGCAATGAACTGTCGGAAATATTCAGACTTGATCTGACCGAGATAACCGATGCCGGCAATCTGTTTTCGGACGAGGGGATAATAGCTGAAAGCGAGAGAAATGCCACAGAGCTTTTCGGAACGAAGGCAACGTTCTATTCCACGGGCGGCTCGACTCAGTGCATACAGACCATGCTCGCCCTTGTAAAACGCGAGGGCAGGAAGGTAATTGCTGTGCGAAACGTTCACCGTGCATTTCTTAGTGCCTGTACGCTTCTTGACATTGATCCTGACTGGATAATGCCAGAGTATAGTGACACCTACGTTTCCGGACAGATACCTTTGAACGCTGTCGAAGAAAAACTTAAGGCGAATCAGAATGCCTGCCTTTACGTGACATCGCCGGATTATCTCGGTGCCATGGCAGATATAAAGACGCTGGCAGATCTGTGCCACCGTTACGGCGGAGTACTTCTAGTTGATAACGCCCACGGCGGACTGCTGCCGTTCTACGCTGAAAACCGCCATCCGGTGCATCTGGGGGCGGATCTGTGCTGCGACTCGGCACATAAAATGCTTCCGGCACTGACGGGAGCGGCGTACCTGCATGTTGGAAACGAGCGTTACGTTTCAAGGGTGAAGGAAGCCATGCTGCTTTTCGCATCCACCAGTCCGTCCTACCTCATAACCTGTTCTCTCGACCTCTGCAACCGCTTTATTGCAGATGAGATACGGCCTAAGCTTGCAGACGCAGTAAAATGGACGGATGAACTCCGAAGGACAGTGGAAAAACGGTATGTCATCTCATATCCGGCCTTCGACCGGGAAGATCTTCATTTTACAGTAAATGCTGCAAAGAGCGGTATAAAAGGATCTTCACTTGCCGCATATCTTCGTGAGAACGGCATCGAATACGAATACGCAGACGATACCTACATAGTAATGCTCTTCTCACCGTGCGACGATCACGATGCATATCTTAAGGTGGCAGATGTGCTCATGAAGGCAGACTTCGCTTTGGAATATCCGAAGGAAGAAAAATTCCACCTTCCGCCTCCGGAGAAGATACTAACCATCCGTGAAGCCGCCTTCCGTGACTACGAAGAGATACCGGTAAACAAAGCCGTCGGACGTATCTGCGCCTCCCTCGACCTCCCGTGCCCTCCGGCCGTACCGATAGCCGTAAGCGGCGAACTCATCTCACCGGAACTTGCAGAAATAATGCAGAGCTTCGGTATCGATACAGTGAGAGTCGTAAAGAACGATATAAAGGAATAATCATCTGGTATGAAAATCTACGGAAACAAACTTATAAAAGAAACTATGCTCAATATGTCGCAGAAGGACAGAATGGCTCATTCATTCCTTATCTGCGGTGAGAAGGGGCTTGGAAAGAAGACCATTGCTGACTGGCTGGCGGCACTGCTTGTGTGTGAAAGTGCGGAAAAGCCGTGCTTTGCGTGCAGGTCATGTCATCTAGCTTCAGAACACACCCATCCGGATATTATCTATGCGGAGCACAGCGGCAAGCTGGGCGGATTTTCTGTCGATACGGTCAGGGAGATCTGCTCGGATGCGTATATAAAACCGAATAACGGCGAGAGGAAGATATATATCTTCACCGAAGCTGACAAGATAACTGTTCAGGCGCAGAACTCGCTGCTCAAACTGATCGAGGAGCCGCCGGATCATGCTTATTTCATCTTTACGGTGACAGACAGAAACGTTATACTTGAAACCATTCGTTCAAGAGTTATAACCCTCAGTGCCGCACCTGTAAGTCGTGAAGATACCCTTGCGGCACTTGCGGAGAACGGTGTGTCTGACAGTGAAGCGAACGACGCGGTATCTGTTTTCGGCGGGAATATCGGAAAATGCCTTGATTATGTTAAATCAGATGCCATGAAGTCCGCTGTTGATTTGACAAAAAAGGTCACAGACTGTATAATTAACAGGGACGAGTACGGCATACTGAAGAATCTTACCGATGCTTCAGCCGACAAGGATATGTTCAGAACGGTCATCGGAATGCTCGACAGCATAATCCGTGATGCACTTGCGCTGCGTTATGATCCTGACAGCATGACAGGATGCTATGAAAGGGGAGCGCGTGAACTGTCTTCCGGCACTACGCTGAATGCATGCGAAAAAATGCACGACGCACTCGGAAAAGCGTACTCGCTTATCGATAAAAATGTAAATATCAAGCTGATCGCGTCCGTCCTCTGCGGAGAGATCACGGCTTTCAGACAGCTGTAAAGTAAAGGAATAATAACATGGTAGAAATAGTCGGAATAAGATTCAAGAAAAACGGAAAGATCTATTACTTCGCTCCGGGAAAGATAAAGGCCGAAGCAGGCCAGAAAGCCATTGTCGAGACTGTACGCGGTGTGGAATGCGGTGATGTTGTAATTCCGAACCGGATGATTGAAGACAGCGCTGTTACTTCCGAGCTCAAGGAAGTTATCAGAATAGCTACTCCGGAAGATCTTGAAGTGGTAAAGAGAAATAAACAGAAAGAGAAAGATGCATTTGTCATCTGTCAGCAGAAGATAAAGAAACGCGGACTTGAAATGAACCTCATCGACGTTGAGTTCACCTTTGACAACAACAAGATACTGTTCTACTTTACAGCCGAGACACGAGTTGACTTCCGTGAACTTGTAAAGGATCTGGCTGCTGTGTTCAGAACAAGAATAGAACTCAGACAGATCGGTGTACGTGACGAAGCCAAGATACTCGGCGGACTCGGTATATGCGGACGTGAATTCTGCTGCAAGGGATGCATAGGCGAGTTCCAGCCGGTTTCCATCAAGATGGCAAAGGAGCAGGGACTTTCGCTCAACCCGACAAAGATATCCGGTACCTGCGGAAGACTTATGTGCTGTCTCAAGTATGAGCAGAACACATACGAGGAACTCCTTAAGATCACACCAAAGACCGGTGCCTATGTACGCATGCCGAATGAAGTCAAGGGATACGTTGAAGAGGCTAACATCATTACAGGAAAACTTAAAGTACGTCCGGAAAACGACAGCGCAGTTCCTGTTATCATCGACAGAAGTGAAGTTACCATTATCAAGGACTCAGTGATCAAGGTCAACAAGGACGAAATCAAGGCGCTCAAGGCTCTTGAAGAATAATTTTTTGATAAGACACTTGATTTTTTCAGAAAAATGTACTATACTAATAATTAGCACTCGGAGTGTTCGAGTGCTAATTTGATTTTATATGGAGTGAATTACTAATGGAAACAAAACAGTTCAAAGCAGAATCAAAAAAACTTCTTGAGATGATGATCAACTCTATATACACTCATAAAGAGATATTTTTAAGAGAACTCATCTCCAACGCAAGTGATGCTATTGATAAGCTCTACTTCAAGTCACTTACAGACGATGCAGTAGGCCTGAATAAAGACGATTT
>CADAPI010000061.1:0-12825 GCA_902789705.1 uncultured Ruminococcus sp. | reverse complement strand
TCACTCGACTTCAAGTCAAACAACGAGCTCGGCGAGGACGTTGACATTATCGGTCAGTTCGGTGTAGGTTTCTACTCAGCTTTCATGGTAGCAAAGGAAGTAACAGTACGTTCAAAGGCTTACGGTGCTGACAAGGCTTACGAATGGAAGTCGGAAGGCGTTGAAGGCTACACTATCGACGAATGCGACCGTGATAAGGTCGGTACTGAGATCATCCTCAGCGTAAAGGATGACACTGAAGAGGAAAAGTACAGCGAATACCTCGAACAGTACAGACTCCAGTCAATCATCAAGAAGTACTCAGACTACATCCGTTTCCCTGTTAAGATGGATGTTGAACATTCACGCAAGAAGGAAGGTACTGAGGACGAGTACGAAACATTCATCGAGCGTGAAACAATCAACAGCATGGTTCCTATCTGGAAGAAGAACAAGAACGAACTCAAGGATGAAGACTACAACAGCTTCTACAAGGAAAAGTTCTTCGACTACACTGACCCTATAAAGCACGTACACGTAAAGACAGAAGGTACTGCAACATACAACGCACTTCTCTACATCCCTGCAAAGGCTCCTTATGACTACTACACAAGAGAGTTCGAAAAGGGACTTCAGCTTTACGCAAACGGCGTTCTTATCATGGACAAGTGCGCTGATCTTCTTCCTGACCACTTCAGCTTCGTAAAGGGTCTTGTTGACTCAGAAGACCTTTCACTCAACATTTCAAGAGAAATGCTCCAGCACGACAGACAGCTCAAGCTTATTGCAAAGAGCATTGAAAAGACAATTAAGAACGAGCTTACAAAGATGCTCAAGAACGAACGTGAAAAGTACGAGGAGTTCTACAAGGCATTCGGCCTCCAGCTCAAGGCAGGCGTTTACTCATCATACGGCATGAACAAGGATACTCTCTGTGATCTCCTTATGTTCTACTCATCAAATGATGAAAAGCTCACAACACTTGAAGAATATGTTTCAAGAATGAGAGAAGACCAGAAGTTCATCTACTACGCAACAGGTGAGAGCATCCAGAGAATCAAGAGCCTCCCGCAGACAGAAATGGTTCTCGACAAGGGCTATGAGATCCTTTACCTCACAGAGGGCGTTGACGAATTTGCCATCAAGATGCTTAACACATACAAGGAAAAGCAGTTCAAGTCGATCTCTGCAGGTGATCTCGACATTGAAACTCCTGAGGAAAAGGAAGAAGTTAAGGCAAAGGCTGAAGAAAGCAAGGAAATGTTTGCTTTCATGAAGGAAGCTCTCGGCGACAAGATCAAGGAAGTAAGACTTTCACAGCGCCTTAAGTCACATCCTTGCTGCCTTACAAGTGACGGTGATCTTTCACTTGAAATGGAAAAGGTACTCAATGCTATGCCTACAGACAACAAGGTAAAGGCAGAAAAGGTCCTCGAGATCAATCCTGATCACGATATCTTCGGCAAGCTCAAGGAGCTTTATAATGATGACAAGGAAAAGCTTAAGAAGTATACAGAACTTCTTTATACACAGTCACTTCTTATTGAAGGCATGTCCATTGATGATCCGGTTGGATTCTCAAATATGATCTGTGATCTTATGACAGGTAAATAAGGGGTTATTATCCCCACCCCCAACCCCCTCCCCATGGGAGGGGGCTAAAAAAATCCAGTTTTCGAAGGAAAACTGGATTTTTTATATTCCGAAACCGGAAATGAATTTATTTTTGCTTATGTTTTTTAAGTCAGGGGCGAGCGGGGAGTGGTTTTCGTGGAAAAGCGGGACGTCGTTGAGGACTATGCCGTTTACTTTTACTTCTGAAAGCTCGAGACTTTTAAGTGCACGTTCGGTTTCATCATCGTGGGTCACGCCGCTTCTTATTACCATGAAAACAAGGTCGGCTGCTTCAGTGAGTGCCAGAGCGTCTGAGTAGGCGTTTACAGGCGGGGTGTCAACTATAACGTAGTCAAACATGTTCTTAATATTACGCAGATGACTGAGCGTTTCCGGGCGTGTGAGAAGGGTGAGGGGATTTATGTTCCTTGAGTTGCCCTGAGGAAGCACGAACAGTGAATGGTATTCGGTGAAAAGTATCGCATCCTTGACCGGAATATGTTCAAATACCATGTCGTAGAGTCCGGGTGTATCCCGGTCCATGTTGAATGCCCGTGTGAGTCTGCGGTTTCTCAGGTTACAGTCGATAAGCAGTACTGATTTTCCCTGTGCCGCTGCCGTAATGCCGAGGTTGATGGCGGCTGTGGTTTTTCCGTCGCCGATTTCCGGGCTTGTGAAAATTATCAGACCGCTCTGAGGTTCGTTTATCTCGCTTAAGTTTGTGTAGAAATCTCTGAAAGCGTCAAAGAATTCCACGCTCGTTTTGGAATTGATCATTATGGTGTTCCGGTCCGGATTGTAGGCTGAAGTATCAGTCTTTCGGGCAGATTCCGGAACGATGGTCTGTTTTTTCAGAAAGTTCTTTGTGAATTCACTTGTTTCAGCACTGAAACCGTAGCCCTGATGTGTCGGGATCTTTGCAATCACCGGTACTTTGAAACGTATAACTGATTCGACAACTGAGGTCTGTCTGAACATTGACTCGTGTGTATGGATGAACCAGACCGAGCCGGCAGCGCCGATCAGGGCGAAAATAAATACAAGAGTCAGAAAACCCGGTCTTTTCGGGCTTTCAGGAAAATCAGCACTTTCAATATTGATCACAAGGAAAATTTCATCGGACATTTCGCCTGTAAGCTTCCGCGGAGCCATTTCTATTATTTTGTGAATGAAATAAACGTCGGTTGAATTCTTACATGTAACTTTCACTTTGAAAGTAGGGGAAGTTCTGCTGGCAGTGAGCTTTACCATTCTTTTCAGATCCCCTGTGGTGAATTTTTCTTTTACTTTTTCATTTTCTGCAAGATGAGACAGAAAATAATCGTGTTTAAAAAACTCTCTTATCTCGGCGGGATGGACGATCTCATTGTGCAGACCGGATGTGTCGGTAACGAGGTAGGATGCCGACGAAGTGAATACCGGTCTGATGAAAATCAGCCCTGCAATAATGCCGATGATCATAGAAGCAGCAGTAAATACCAGCAGGAAAACGAGCCGCCGGTATTTCTTTAAATACTTTTCCACGATACCTCCTAAGTATTACTGTGGTTCTTTTACTTTATCAAGATAGCCTTCCCTGCACAGTGATTCAGTTGCATCGGCAATAGCCTTTGCGTAATCCTTGTAGTGTGCATCAAAAAGCCTGTTGTCTTCATCGTTGGAAATAAAGCCTAATTCTATTATACAGGCAGTCATGTCTGTCCATTCGATTATCTGGAAATTGTTCTGCTTGTCGTTGGTGTAACCGAACTGAACGCCGCGGTTATTCTGCACGCCGACCTTGGTAAGTGCCTGTTCGAGCTTGTATCCGAAAACATCATCTATAATTGTGTGGTCCTGCTGGAACCAGATCTCCAGACCGTTTGCAGTGGAATCATCGCTCTTGTTGCGGTGGAGGGCAAGGTAGAGGTCAGCTCCGGCGTCATTGGCGAACTTTGCACGCTCCTCATTGTTCATGTAGGTGTCATTTGACGTACGTGTTATGATCGGTTTTATGCCTTCGCGGTTTAAAAGCTCTTCGTATACTACTGACGCATAGCGCAGGTTGTCTACCTTTTCAAGACGGTCGCCGTTCGCGCTTCCGACGTCTTCGCCTCCGTGTCCCGGATCGACGATTACTATATATTCACTTTTTTTAGTCTCGGTTTCAGAAGATGAATGATCATTTACCGAAGTTGAAATGCTCGGTTCTGAACTTTCCTTCTGTTTCTGAAGGTTGTGTTTCTTTGTACATCCGTTTATAAGGGTGCTTATAAGAATAAAAATAATAACGAATACTGTTAAACATCCGCAGACTCTGCCTTTGTGGATCCTTCGTACCACACGCTTTTTTCCCGAACTGCTGCCCGCCATTTTAAACCTCCGCGATCAATGAAAAAATAAACAAATAAATAAGGAAACACTGATTAAGCCGGCAATCCGGCTTCGCCGGATTGCCGGGGTGAGGAGATTACGGGGCTTCGCCCCGTGCCCCACGCTGATTTATGAATAAATCAGCGTTTCCATAAATCAGAAAAACTGCCGTAACTCTGCAAACCTTGTCTGTTTGCCTACGCTATTATATTATATCACAGTCCCGCCTAAAAGTCACTATACAGATATATTAAACGATATAGAAATTTTATCGGTTACTATTAGCCGATTTGTACATTCGGAAAGATGACAATAAAAAACGCTGTATCTGAACGAGTCAGATACAGCGTAAAACACTAAATTATAAGTTTTTTATTGATTAGAAAATCAGAACTTTGTGATCTTCTTTGAGAGGTACTGTCTGAGTGTTGCAAGGTCTGTAAGGTCTACCTTACCGTCCTTTGTAACATCAGCGTTCTTGAATGACTGACCTGTGAGATCCTTCTTGTCAACGAGGCTGAGTGAAAGTGTTGAAAGGTCAGTTACGTCGATAGTACCGCTGAGGTCAACGTCACCGAGGAGTCCAGTATCTGGAGTTGTTGTTTCTGTTGGGTCTGGTGATGGTGAAGTTGTTTCTGTTGGTTCTGGTGATGGTGAAGTTGTTTCTGTTGGTTCTGGTGATGGTGAAGTTGTTTCTGAAGGAGCTGTTGTAGGATCAGGAGTGCCGATTCTAGCTTCCTTAGTGTTGTTGTAACGATCTTCAGGAACTTCCTTGTCCATTGCGTAGTCCTTGTCAGGAACTGCATCAGGGAAGAGAGTTGCCATTGTACCAACTGCCATGAGGTAGTCACCGATGTGCCAGAATCTGTGGTAGTTGAGTTCGAACTTCTTAGTATCCTTGTGCTCGTTGTAGTAATCTTCGAGCTTCTTGAATTCAGCGTCATCTCTGTACATTGTTCTGATGTCGATGAACTTGATACCGTTTTTGATAGCGTCGCCGTTAGGCATCTTGCCGTTGTATGATTCAGGAACCCATACATCCTGTTCGAAGATTCTTGAAAGGCTTCCGTTTGTTTCAGAGTGTGATACACCGATATCGTCACGGTACATTACCCACATAGCATCGATGAGAGTCTTAGCCTGGTTGTAAGCCTTGATACCGAGTTCAGAACCATCACCTGTGCCTGGCTTAACGCCTTCAGCAGCTGCATACCAGAGCATTGTGTTTGAAAGTGAGCTTAAGCATCCAACGTCTGAGTAGCCGTAGCCGTCGATTGTGAATGTGAGGTTTGAGTTAGCAGGCTTCTTGCCTGGTGTGTATGTATCAGGCTGAGCGTTGTCGCCCCACTTGAGAACTGATGGCATCTGGAATGGTACCTGAGTGCCGTCTTCGTCAGCCTTGTTCCACTTAACGTTTTCTGTGAACCACTTAACCCAGAGGTCGAGCATTGCCTTAGCTCTGTTAGCGATCTCTGTGTTGCCGTCCTGCTTTGCAGCATAGTAGAGTTCAGCGATACGCTGTGTTGACCATACCTGGTTACCGATCCAGCCGTTTGAACCCGGGTCAGCGTATACAGGGTGAGCAACGTAAGCCATTCCGTAGAATGTAGCGATGCCTGAAGGATATTTTTCATATCTTCCCTTCCAGCTGTTTGTAGCACCACCTGCGAAAGGACCCTCTGGAGTCTGGAGCCATTCATAGAATTCGAGCTGTCTTTCGAGTGATTCCTTCCAGTCCTTAGCAGCGCCTTCAGCCTTCATGTTAGAGCTGATGCAGCTGTACTTTGTATCGTTTGCAGCGTAAGCCATGAGAGCGTTCTGGTAGAACTGGTGGCAGTGTGAGCATCCGATCTGCCATGTCCATGCACCGTCGAGAGCGCCGCCCCATGATGTATACCATGACATGAGGTAGTGAGCACCTTCGTAACCAGCTGAAGAATCGCTCTTGCCTGTTGTTTCGCCGATCTTCTTGTAGTACTTGTCGAACATGTCGTTACGGAGTTCGTCTGTCATCTTACCAGCGAGCTTTTCAACTGAAGC
This sequence comes from uncultured Ruminococcus sp., assembly GCA_902789705.1. GTDB lineage: Bacteria > Bacillota > Clostridia > Oscillospirales > Ruminococcaceae > HUN007. Next base: position 6,840 of record CADAPI010000061.1, on the reverse strand, counting down.
GTCACCAACGCCCCATCTGTTTGCCCAGTAAACACCCTGGATAGCACGTTCTTCGGCGTCAGGAGCGTTTGTGTAAGCGTACTGTTCAGCAACCTTGTCTTCAGTTGTGAAAGCACCCTTGATACCTCTGCCTTCCATACCGTACTTGAGTTCTTCGATACAGCCCTGTGGGATTGTTTCGAAGCATGATTCCTGTTCACCACGCTGGAATGTGTTGATGAATGTGAACTTGCCGCTGCCGCCGCCGAATCCGTACCAGTCATCAACGTCTGCGAGCCAGTGGAGGAGGTAAAGACCGTTGTCTGAACCGTATGCTGAGCAGAAGTTCTTGTGGATAGGGTTAAGACCTGTGTTTCCTGACATCATGTCTGTAGGATACTTTTCAGGAAGTTCCCATTCGTCTGAATATGTAGCAGAAGGTTCTGTCTTCTTCATAAAGCCGGACTGTTCTGAAGGGATCATAACCTCCATTGTCTTCCATGCCTTAGCGAGTTCGCCGGACTTGCCTGAAAGGTTATCCTTCATTGCAGCGATCCATACGAGGTATGACATAGCTTCTGAAGTTGTTTCGTGACCGTAGTCAGGAGCTTCAACGATTACTGTTTCAACTGCGTGGTAAGGAACGCCGTCCTTTGAAAGGTAGCCGTTAGCTGTACCGTTTGTTACAACGTCATCATAGAGTGAGTCGAACATATTCTTGTAAGTATCGTCGCCGAACTTTTCAGGAAGTGTTCTGCCTTCTTTTCCGTTTACCTTAGCAGAAGCTGTGATAGGTGAAGCTACTGCAGCGAGCATTGAAAGAGAAAGCGCGAAAGCGATTGCTTTTTTTGTCTTCTTAAGAACCATTTTCATAATTCTCCTCTCAAAATTTTTGGATTATTAAAAAATAATGCGTACCGTGCAGAATAGTGATAATTCAGTGTATAAAAAATTACACCTATTTATCATAATTCTCTTTAATTATTGTAATACACAAATATTTGTTTGTCAACCCCCGATAAATATACAAACTTCAAAAAAATATTTTAGATAAATCGGATAATATTGTATTATAAAACATCTTCTTAAAAAGCAACTTTTGTGCTATTCAACAAAAACACTGCTCATTATAGAGCATATTGCGTATAGTTGGATTTAAATTATAGATTTTTATGAAAATTTGTATTGTATAAGTGTATGTTTTAACTTTCTCAAAACACGGGTTTCACTGTGATTTTATATAAATTTTTCTCGGCAGAAAGCCGTTTGTACACATATTATACACATTTATATGGTATAATATTAAACCGTACTGCGGACTATAGCGGCAGTACACAAATGGTTTTTATATAATATTTCAGTTTATCTGATATAAAGCAGAAAGGCGTGAATGGCATAACATGATCGAAATTAAGAACCTGACCAAAAACTACGGTCAGATCGAAGCCGTTAAAGGCATAAGCTTTACGGCCAACAAAAACGAGATCTTAGGCTTTCTCGGACCTAACGGCGCCGGAAAGTCAACTACCATGAACATGATCGTCGGATATCTTCCGCCGACTTCCGGCGAGATCCTTATCGACGGCATGAGCATGGCCGACAACCCGAGGGAGGTAAAGAAGAAGATAGGCTATCTGCCGGAACTTCCTCCGCTTTATCTCGACATGAAGGTTATCGAATATCTCCGCTTTGTTGCCGGAATAAAAGAAGTTCCGAAGGCGGAGCGCGAGCATCAGGTGGCAAGGGCACTTTCCAGACTCAAGATAACCGATATGAAGAACCGTGTTATCAAGAACCTTTCCAAAGGTTACAGACAGCGTGTCGGATTTGCCCAGGCTCTTATCGGTGATCCTCAGGTGCTCATCCTTGATGAGCCGACAGTAGGTCTTGACCCGAACCAGACCATGGAGGTACGAAATCTCATCAACATGCTCCGCAAGGATCATACTATTATTTTCAGCTCACATATCCTGCAGGAGGTAAGTGCGGTCTGTGACCGTATCGTTATCATCGACAAGGGCCAGATCAAGGCGGTCGACACCAAGGAACACCTTACGGGATCTTCAGACGACATCGTTTATATCCTCCGTGTTGAGGGCGAATGCGCCGGCGCTGAAAAGGCTCTTAAGGAGATTGAAGGCATAAAGAATATCATGGAGATCAACTTCCTCGATGAGGGCTTAAGCGAGTTCAAGATCGAACTCGAAAGCGAGGACACAAGAAATGCTGTTGTTTCAGGCATGATAGCAGCAGGCTTCTCCATTGCCGAGATCAGAAAGATCTCAGTTTCGCTTGAAGATGTATTTGCGAGTGTTACCCGCGGAAAGTCTTATTCGGGTCTCGCTTCCGGAGAAAACAGTGACACGGAATAAGGCTGTTCCGGATGCTATACAGGGTTTTGACCCGTATTACGTACTTTAAAAGGTGCTTTTCAGTAATTTTTCGAAAGGAATTTTAATATGTTTTCGTTATTCAAAAAGGAAGTGCAGTCGTACTTCTATTCTCCGCTGGCTTATGTAATAAGCGCGCTGTTCGTGCTTATCTACTCTCTCAGCTTCATCCAGTGGATAACCTCACTTACGAAGCTCAACCTGCAGTTTTCATTTCCTGCAATTTTCTACAACCAGTTCTTCTACTTCATCTTCCTCGTGCCTATGCTCACTATGAAGACCTTCGCCGAGGAACGAAGAATGAACACTGAAGTTCTTCTCATGTCAACTCCGCTCAATGTGTTTAAAATAGTAATGGGCAAATTCCTGGCCTGCGGTGTTGTGTTTGCCATGATCATGGCTTTCACTTTCCTCTATCCGATACTTACAGCCATCTACGGTGAAGTAAGATGGGGAAGTCTGATCTGCGGATATCTCGGATTCTTCCTCTGGGGTATGGGATGTATTGCAGTCGGCATGCTGGTTTCATCATTTACTGAAAATCAGATCATCGCTGCTATCTTCGGTGAAGCTGCAATGCTGGTTCTCTGGTTCATGGACCGTTTCAGCAGCATCGAGTGGATGCAGAAAAAGCCAGTGCTTTCATCACTTCTTACCGCTGTGTCACCAAAGTCAAGGTTTGAAGGCTTTGCCACAGGCGTTTTCCGCCTTTCAGACGTTGTTTTCTACATAACATTCATCGGCGTTTTCCTCTGCTGGACAATGATCTCAGTTGAAAAAAGACGCTGGAGCAGGGGGTGAGCAGAGTGGCTATGAAAAAAGGAATGAAGGTAAACACCATTGCGTGGATCGCGGCTGCTGCCGTTCTTGCAGTTGCAGTACCGCTTAATCTGATCTTTACAAAGGCGGACAAGAGCATTGACGTTACACCGTTCAGCGCATATTCACTCAGTGACTCGGCGGCTGCAACGCTTTCAAATCTTGAAAAGCCGGTAAACATGACAGTTCTTTACGACATGGATCTTCTTTACGAAGGATCTGAACCGGGCGAAGCAGAATACATGATGGCCGACATGTTTGTTAAGACCATGCGCCAGATGGAGAAGTTCGACAAGATAAACCTCAGTGAAATAGACGTTGTAAGTGAACCGGGAAAAGTCGAGGAACTCGATCCGGACAACCTTATGAATCTCAGTGCAGGCGATATCGTACTTGAATGCAACGGAAGAAAGCGTTCGATCCAGTTCATGACTCTGTTCAAAACCAACGAACAGACCGGAAGCGTTGAGTTTTACGGCGAAAATGCAATTCTCGGTGCTATAAGCTATCTGCAGAGCGGTATCACACCGACAGTTTACTTCACTACAGGACATGATGAGGCAAAGCCGGACACATGTAACAATCTTGTCGGCGCAGTAACAGGCAATAACTATGCAGTGAAAACTCTTGATATTGCGGCAGAAAAGAAGATACCGGAAGATGCTCTTACTGTAGTAATGGCTGCACCTCAGAAGGATCTTACTGCTGAAGAAAAGGATATAATCCTTGACTATGCATCGGACGGAGGAAATCTTTCATTGTTCCTTGCTCCGGTGGCATCAAAGACAGTTTTTGTAAACATCGAAGCTGTTCTTGCAACATATCAGGTAGAAATGAACTATAACAGGATCTACGAAACAAGCTCGGCAAACTGCTGGAAAGATGACCGTTACGCAATTCTCTGTCAGTTCGTGGAAAATGATTTCACATCTGCTCTGAAGAGTCTGCAGCCTACACTTTTCATGCCGAACTCACGCAGCTTCTATTCAACTCAGAGCGGCGACGAAAATGAAGGAACAAGCTCTGTTAAGCAGGAATTCCTTGTATCATCGATATACGATGAATCAACGTCGTACCAGTATACTGCATTTGATGAGATTTACGGAGGAAACAGAGCAGATGCAGACTATAAATCTCCGGGCGGCCAGTACCTTATAGCACTTAACGCGGAAGATTCAGCCCGCAGGGGAAGCAAGCTCTTCCTTTCAGGTTCATACGATTTCCTGCGTGATGAATTCAACAGCGAGATAGCAGATGCCGGTGCGGCTTCACTCGGGCCATATCTCTTCCTTTCAGCGATAAGCTGGATGGACAAGGTGAATTCCAGCGATGCTTTCCCTACAAGGGTATCGGCAACAGACTACATAACAATTCCTGACAGAAAAACAGGAAACATTATTCTTGTAATTATGATAGCATTACCTGTACTTATTGCAGCTTCAGGTGTAATAGTATGGGCCAGGAGGCATAACGCATGATAAAGCGGTACATGAAATTACTTATCGGACTTATTATTGCAGCAGTTATTGCAACAGGCGCTTATTTCGGCGTACTTGTAAAGAAGAACAATGACGCGAAGAAAGCTTATGAAGAGATCCAGAAGCTTAAGATTTTTGATTTTGATCCGATGGACATAACCAGCATGAGCGTGAAAAACAGCTCCGGCGAATATTATTTCCAGCTTACCGGGAACGGCTGGGAGATCACAAAAGGCGAACCTTTTAGATTCAGTGCTGACAGGATCGTTGAAATGGCAACCGGAATGAGCCAGCTGAATGCCACAAAAATCGTTACCGAGAACGGCGGAGATGATCTTTCGGCTTACGGACTGAATGATCCGGTCAGACTGGGCTTCAAACTGAATGACGGAAAGGAATACACAGCCGAAATCGGAAAACAGGTACCTGGAGATTCCTCGTGGTATCTTAAGACTGCAGGAAATGATACTATATATATAGTATCTTCTGATGTTAAGGACAGCATAAGCGCTGAACTTGATGACATGAAGGACCGGCTTCTTTTTGACGCTTCAGGAACTGATGACATCACCCATCTCAAGTACATCGATCACGGTACGGTCATTTATGATATAAACAAGAGCGGCAGCGAGTGGAAGCTTGAATCACCGTTCCCTCAGGGAGAAGTAAATGCGTCAAGTGTCAACTCGATAACATCAATGCTCATACGTGCCGAGTGTGTTACATTTATAAATGAGGAACTTACCGATCTGAAAAAATTCGGTTTTGACAATCCGTCCTACCAGATCGAAGTTTCATCTGACAAAAGAAGCGTAAATGTTATTTTCGGCAATTACTATGACGATGCCAGAAAATACATCTATGCATACGACAGAGCAATCGACCAGATCTTTATATTCCAGACTTCTGAACTCGGATTCTTCGGAACAAAGCTTGAAGATATTCTTTACAAAAGACTCCATCAGGAAAGCTTTGAAAACATCAGTAATTTTGAGATGGATATACTGGGAACAGAGATAAACATCGAATACAACTACGTTGTAGCTGAAGGCCAGACATCTTCATACAAGGTAAACGGTAAAGAAATCAACCGTGAGGACGAATCCGTTCTTGAAACATTCAACAATATGATAAATGCAATAACAGGTATGTGCTTCGATGAGGTATGCGAAACAACGCTTACCAATCTGAAAAGCCAGAAGCCTGAAGCTAAAATAGTCTACGACATTAAGGACGGAAAGGACTACGTTCTTGAATTCTACAAGAAGGACGGAGACGACAGCTTGCTTTATATAGTTGAGAACGGTGTGTACACCGACACAGTCATAAAGAAAACATCGCTTGAAAACGGTGTACTTCTTTACTATAAAGAACTTGCTGAAAAAATGAAATAATATAAGGAAACACTGATTAAATCGGAAATCCGGCTTCGCCGGATTTCCGGAGGTGTGATTTTACGGGGCTTCGCCCCGAACCCTCACGCTGATTTATGAATAAATCAGCGTTTCCATAAGGGGACGCTTGATTGAATCAACCGGCATTTCCCTGAACACCCGCTGATCTGTAAACGGATCAGCGGGATTTTTTTACATATCAAAGTAAAGGATATAATTTGTACGATGTTAAAAGTACACAAATAATCATCAGTCGATTTACAATCACGCATTTATGTGGTAAAATAAAAAGTGACGGGATTTTTTCGGATATACAGATCACTATATACTATTAATATAGTATAAATGAAAGGATGAAGAGCAATGGACAACAGAAACAATGCGCTCAGAATCAAGGCAGCAGTTACAAGCCTCGTGCTCCTTGGACAGGCTGCAGCGTATTTTCCGGCAGGGGCTGCAGCGTATTTTCCGGCAGGCATAGCTTCAGTAAATGCAGCAGAGGTTGAAAAGAACTATGCCAAAGCCCTTCAGTATTCAATGTATTTCTACGACGCAAACATGTGCGGAACTGAAGTAGGCGAGAACACAAGATACACATGGCGTGACGACTGCCACGTATACGATGCAAAGCTTCCGCTTGATGACGAAAATACAAATATGTCAGCGGAGTTTATCGCAAAAAACAAGGACGTCCTTGACCCGGACGGTGACGGATGTGTTGATGTCGCAGGCGGTTTCCACGATGCCGGTGACCACGTAAAATTCGGTATGCCTGAAGGA
>CADAPI010000060.1 GCA_902789705.1 uncultured Ruminococcus sp. | reverse complement strand
GATATTGATCTTGCGGAAAAAGACTATAAAGATCTTTCTGCTGAGATAGCAAGAGCGCAGCTTGCACTTGATACAGTAAACAGTACTGCCGAGCTGGAATTTGATTTATAAATCAGTGTAAAAAGCATTTTCCGTTTACTGTACACACACCCTTTTTATATCACAGAGTAAAAGTTTACGGTTATAGTTTTCCGTTATTTCGTTATTCTACGGGACAGGTAATTGTTTAATGTTAAGGTATCAGTCCCGGAAGACTTCATTTTTTGTGTCGTACAGTAAAGAAAACTTTATCCGGCAGCGGAAGTTCGGTTTCATGCTGCCGGTTTTATTTTATGAAGTAACAGAATGAGATACCGGTGATTTTCTGACGGACAAATAAAGACAAGAAAAATCGGGAAAGATATTCATCAGTGTGGTAAGATAGAATCACAGCAGACGAAGGGAGAAAGAACAATATGGAGTGGATGAGGATAATAGGCGATTCGATTCAGTTTATTGAGGATCATATCACTGAAGGTGTAACGGCGGATGATGCGGCGAAAGCTGTGGGTGTGTCTCCGTTCTATTTTCAGAAAGGATTTGCAATGCTTTGCGGATTCAGCGCTGCGGAATATATACGTAACAGAAGACTGGCTCTTGCAGGAAATGATCTTCTGATAACTGATGAAAAGATAATCGATATCGCCATGAAGTACGGGTATGACTCTCCGGACAGTTTTACCAAAGCTTTTACAAGATTCCACGGCGTTTCACCTTCATCCGTGCGCAGGGATGAGGTGCTTCTCAAGACTTTTGCTCCGCTGAAACTGAAGCTGTCATTAGAAGGAGGATATCTCATGGATTACAAGATCATTAAGAAGGACGCTTTTACGGTTATCGCTAATGCAAAGACATTTTCATACGAAGGTGCAAAGGAAAATGTTCCGCAGTTCTGGCAGGAACATTACGCATCAGGCTGCGGAAAATATGTAATGGGAATGTACGGTATCAATATCGACACCGCTATGGGCAGGGAAAATTTTGAATACCTTATCGCAGATCCGTATGATCCGGAAAAGGAAGTGCCGGAGGGATTAGTCACAAGAACTATACCTTCATTCGACTGGGCAGTTTTCCCGTGCAAGGGTGCAATGCCGAATGCACTTCAGGATGTAAACACCAAGATCTTCACAGAATGGCTTCCAGCGTTAAAGGAGTATGAGTTCGCAGCCGGATACTGCGTAGAGTATTATGATGATCCGACCAAGTACGAAAAGGGTACTAAAGACGAGAATTATTACTGCGAGATCTGGATCCCGGTGAAGAAAAAGTAAGTCAGAAATATCTATCTGATCGCATTTAACAGAACAGCCTTCTTACAGACAGCCAAATGTCAGTGAGAGGGCTGTTTTTCGGTCTTATACTGGTTTTATAAGCGGTTAAATCAGAACAATATCAGGTGTGAACGACTTGATTTATTCACTTGTTATTGGTATAATAAAAGTTGATTTACGGTAATTTATTTGTACTGGAAATACATTTACTATTAACAGAGCCGGAAAAAATACAGGGCTTATATGAAAAAAATCACAAATCACAGGAGGTTAACTATGGAAAGATCAGGAAAAGCGAAAGAATATTTTGCACAGAAATGTCACTGCTCTCAGGCAGTACTTGCGTCATTTGCAGATGAATTTGGTATCACTGAAGAAATGGCACTCAGACTCGGAGCATGTTTTGGCGGCGGAATGCGTAAGGGCGAAGTCTGCGGCGCATGCACAGGCGCACTGATGGCTCTCGGACTGAAATACGGAATGACTGCTGTCGGCGATACGGAACAGCAGCTTATAGCTGATGGATATGCAAAGCGTTTTATGACTGAGTTTGCAAAGCAGAACGGCTCATATCTCTGCCGCGAACTTCTGAAATGTGATCTTTCCAATGAAGAAGAAAGACAGTATGCAAAGGAACACGGAGTTATCAAAGCTGTCTGTCCGAAGCTTATCGAAAATGCTGTTATTTTGGCTGAACAGATGATGAAAGAGTCAGAATAATCAAAGACAGTGTACGATATTTAAAAAGAACAGAAGCGAGGGAAAAATGAAGGTTTCAGATAAAGACAATCTTATTCTCATTACCAACGACGACGGAATAGATGCGCCCGGTATAAGGAAACTTGCGGAGACTGCTGCGAAATACGGTCAGGTTTATGTCATTGCGCCGGACGGGCAGAGGAGTGCGATGTCTCACAGCATCACATGCAGGGAAGCCCTCAGAGTAAGAGAATATGATATGCATATCGATGGTGTGAAAGCGTATGCATGTTCGGGTACTCCGGCGGATTGCGTTCTTGTGGGAGTTAAGAAGATACTTCCGCGAAAGCCGGATCATGTTTTTTCAGGTATCAATAACGGTTTCAATATTTCAGCGGATATACAGTATTCCGGCACGGCAGGTGCAGCTCTGGAAGGAGCGTTTCTCGGTATCCGTTCCGCTGCATTTTCGACGGGAACGCTGCCGTGTACTGAAGTATGTGACAGATATCTGGCGGCGACAATAGAGTTCTGTCTTGACAACGTACCCGAAAAGGATCAGATCTGGAACATCAATTTTCCGGACTGCCCTTTAAGTGAATGCAAGGGAATAATGAATAATACAAGCGTATATACCGGACCGTTCTACGATGATACATATACCGAAGAAACAACTGAGACCGGCGAAAAGCTGTACCGTATCTCGACTAAGAGAATATGGGAAGCACCGGCAGGTACCGACCTCGGTGCCATCGCCGCTAATTATGTATCAATTGGTACGGTAAGCAATGTAAGATAGTTTTGTTACTTCCATATAAAAAGGTACAGGCTCCTCATTTGAGGAGCCTGTGCTATTGATAGTGCGCCAAACGGCGCACTACCTTTTTCGTAGAATAAATCAAGTGAAATATCATTCAGGAATAATAATTTTTCTATTGACAAAACAGAAATGATATTGTATAATTCATATTAATGAAACGAATTCATATATATGAATTTTAGTGCTGATAAAACAGGAGGAGATAACAATGATCAGAAAACTTGCAAGTGTACAGAGAGTTTTTAATATCGAAAGCATTGAAGGAGCTGACAGAATAGAACTTGCATATGTTCTTGGATGGAAATGTGTAGTGAATAAAGATACTTTTAGGCCTATGGATCTTGGAGTATATTTTGAAATAGACAGCTTTTTACCTGTCAGACCGGAATTTGAATTCTTAAGAACTTCGAGTTACAGGAAAACTGATATTATGGGTGAAGGGTTTCGTCTGCGTACACAGAAATTCAAAGGTCAGATATCTCAGGGATTATTATTGCCGCTGAGCAAGTTCCCGGAGATACCGGCTGATACAGAGCCGGGAATGGATGTTACAGAACTGCTTGGTGTTCGAAAATGGGAGATAGAAGAAAAAGCAACTACAGGTGGTACTGTTATAGGGACTTTACCTTACGATATTCCGCATACAGATGAAACCCGTGTTCAGGCTGAACCGGAACTGATAAAGGCATTCTCCGGACTTGAATATTACATAACAACTAAGATGGACGGTTCGTCGCATTCTATCGGAATAGATGAAAACGGATTTCATGTTACCGGACATAATTATGAGTATAAAGATGACGGAAGCAGCTCGTTTTATAATCTTGTCAAAGAACGCGGATACTATGAAAAGATGGATGCGTTCATGAAGGAAAATAATCTTGATACACTTACTATTCAGGGAGAGTTGTGTGCACCTGGTATTCAGCAGAACAGGCTGAGACTGACTAAACCAGAGTGGTATGTGTTTACTATTCGTGAAAACGGTAAAAGAGTGGGCCTCAGAAGAATGCAGGAAATATGCGATGCTTTAGGAATGATAACTGTACCGGTTGAAGAAACTGATACCGACCTTCCTTCAAAGTATCCGACAGTTGAATCTTTGCTTTTGCGTGCAGATGGCGATTATCCGAATGGAGGAAAGAAAGAGGGGATCGTTATCAGACCAGTTGAACCGGTGTATAGTACGCTGATTGCAGCTGATCTTTCTATGAAGGTTGTAAGCAATAAGTATCTGATGAAAAATGATGTTTGATGAATTTAAAAGAGTGCAGACTCATTACTGGTTTTTTTCTATTGCTAAATTGGAAAAAAAGAGCTATAATATTATTGAGCATAATTGCTTTACAAGGGAATAACTAATGGAAAATAACGTTATCATAAAAACACCTGAACAGCAGAGAGAGGAACTCCTTGCAAAAATCTCGGATTTCAAACTGATGGATGATACATATATGTCCGCATTTTTCAATGGACGTCGTGATTTAATTGAATTTATCCTTCGTATTATAATGGGCGATGATAAACTTATTGTAAAAAACGATAAAACTCAAAAAGTTCTGAAGAATCTTCAGGGACGGTCTGTTACTTTGGATGTAGATGCTGTTTTAAGTGATGGTAAGGAAATTGATGTTGAGGTTCAGCAGGAAAACAAGGGTGCTAAACCTAAGCGAGCAAGATTTCACAGCAGTATTATGGACTCAAACTGTTTGCTGCCCGGACAGGATTTTGAAATGCTGCCGGAAACATATGTGATTTTTATTACATCAAACGATTATTATGGAATGGGATTACCTTTATACACCATTGATCGTTATATCAAAGAATTAAATATGAAGCCATTTGATGATAAAGAACATATCATTTATGTAAATGGCGAAAACCAGGCTGATACACCACTTGGTAAACTGATGCATGATTTCAAATGTCAGAAACCAGAGGATATGTATTATAAAAACCTGGCAGAAAGAGCTGATCAATTAAAAAATACAGAAGGAGGTCGTGAAGAAATGTGCAAAATCATGGAAGATTTGAATAACGAAAGCGTTCGTCAGGAAAAGTATCAGACAGCTATAAGACTTATTAAAATGAATCTCCTTTCAGCAGAAGATATTGCAAAAGCAACCGACCTTTCAGTTGAGGATATAAATACATTGATTGCAATGGTAAGAGAAACTGCATGAAATGTTTTAACAAGGAACATATGTGTTTCTTAACTTTAAATATGAAGTGAGAGAAAGCCAATGACTATCAGTGACAGAATATTTGAGAGACTAAGTCGGATTGCTATGACTCAAAAAGAATTTGCTGAACTAACCGGTATAAAGCAGAGTACTATTAGTGAATGGAAAAAGAAAAGAACCAATCCTTCATCGGATAAAATACTTGCTATATGTCGTGTTTTGGAAGTATCACCTGAATGGCTGCTCTCCGGTTCTGATTCTGTGGCTGGTACAGGAGAAGAAAACGGTCATTATGTCATTAATATTCAAACACGTACTGGCCAGATGGTGGAACGTTTTAATAAACTGGATAAATCTCAGATGGACAGAGTACTTGGCTATCTGGAGGCTCTTTCACATGAATCTGACGGTGTTCATTAACTGAAAAAAATATGAATTAGATGAAAAAACAGCATGACTTAAAACGTTTTTTACGGATAAGTCATGCTGTTTGAATTTGATAGAATACTTTTTTATTGTTTTTGTTTCGGAGGGAAAACTCTTTTATTGTGAGTTTCAGTCGTTCCCAAGAAGTCGCCTTATACGTTCTCCGAAACTGGAACTGTCGTTGCTTTGGGTGTGCTCTGAATCCGGTTTTTCATAAGAAGGCAAAGCTTCACCTGCTAACGGAAAAAGATCGTCTTCTTCACCACTGTAATCCGGTGCTTTTGAATCGTCATCATTACCTTTGCCTTTACCATTATCATCAACATAGTCAGCATCTGAAAAAGACATTAACCCTTCAACGAGATTAAGATCGCCCTCGTTCCCGCTGTAATCCGGTATTTCTGGATTATCGTTCTCTTCATCAGATTCAGCTTCATCATCTTCTTTAAAATTTCCGTCCGTGATAAATCTCGCAATAACAGCTTCGTGTGTCAGAAACATAACTTCAGCAAAAGCGGTTTCATCCATTTTATCGTATATTCTGCCTGCACTGAAAGTTCCCTGATATACTGTATTGGTGCTGTTGGCAACATATCCGATTTTATCGATATGATCGAGAGTAACTGCTATTGCTTCGTTATCGTATTCATTTTTATAATCTTTGATAAGTTTAACGATTTTTCCTGGTTTAAAAGGTTTCATGCCATAATAATGTTTAACGCCTGTAATAGTGATGTACAGTTCTTTTTTCATTGCAGTAACCTCCGGATAGATAGTAAACTTAGAATTTGTTTGTATTTTACAGTGAGCAGATATGTCAGGAACTTACATTGTCTGTGAATTAGTCTTTACTTCCTTTTACCCAGCGAAGTCCCCAGTTAAATGCTCTGTCCATATCCATATGACCGCGGAAAAAACGAACTATTTTTTCGATACCAAGTGTGTCGCTGCCAGTATTTTCGAGCAGGGCTATTGCACACATAGTATATGCAGAACCGTATTCGTCCATTTTTACGATTATATCGCGGTTACCGGAACATTTAATGGTTACAACGCCCTTGGCTTCATTCCAGTTTGCAGCTCCTTCGTAGATAAATGTATAAACGAGTATTCGCTTGATTTTCGGTATCATAGAACCATTTACCCTAAGATTTTCACCTTCGGAATTTGCACCGCTGCGATCATCACCGTCAAGAGAGATATATGGTGCGTTTACAAGACTTCCAAAAGCATTTCCGAGAGCCTGGACACATCCTTTTCTTCCATCCTGAAGTTCATAAAGGCAGCCAAGATCAAGGTCTATACCATTGTTCCCAAGAAGGGAAGCTAAAAGGCCAGTTGGTTTCGGAGGCTGACTCCAGTTCAGATTAATAAGAACTTCACCAACTGAATTACCACTTTTGAGAAGGCTGATTTTCTGACCTTTTTTTAATTCGACTGCTCCACGCTGCGGATCACTGATTTCCATATCTACGCCAAAATTCAGGCACATTGCTTTAAGACCGCCTTTGAATCCTCCGGCAACTGCATTGAATTTCCATTCCCCTTTGTAACGATATATTTCAGCACACACTACCGATGTTTCCACTGAAAATTCTTCTCCGAGATCAAATCTAAGTATCTCACTACCGTTGCTTTCATCTACCAGACGTATATAAGCATTGCTCACCTGTCCGAAATTCTGTCCACGGACATCGGCGTCATAAATAGTTACAGCTACAGCTATACGTTCAATATTATCCGGAATTTTTGAAAGGTCGATCTTTATTTGTTCATCGTCACCTTCATTTCCTCCTGTCAGGTTATCGCCCATATGCTCGACGCTGCAAGACGAATGCTTAAGATTTCCATAGTAAATAAAATCTTTGTTATTTCCTACTTTTCTGTTTTCCTGAAGAAGAAATACAGTAGCGTCAAGATCAAAATCAGCACCGTTACTGTATTTGTTTGTATCCCAGCCAAGTCCAACTAAAATTTTGCTAAGTCCGGGATTGTTTTTTGTAAGATCAACTTTTTGACCTTTTGATAGATTTACACTCATATTTTCAACTCCCTATAAACATATAATATAACATTATAAGTATCATAATATTTTATTATATTTTAACACAAAGGACTGGATATGTCAATAGTGGACAATTATTTTTAAAAACCTTGATTCTGTTTTGGAATGATGTATAAATCATCTGATGCTTTATTAATCGTTATGAGTATTTATATATTCCGTAAATCAGTTCGTGGTTTACGAATCTTGTCAGTTATGCATTCATTCAGCACCGATTCCGGTTTTTCATGTTCCGGGATTAAGTGAATAAGTATCATGGAGCGGTGCCGTTCGGGTTGTTTTTGTATTGAAAATGTGCTATTATATTCTATATAAATATAACGAAAATTATGAAGGGGAATGGAAAAGTGAAGAAAAAATTTTTAATCATACTGACTGCTATGATGTTCCTTCTTGGCGGGTGCGGTAAAAGTGATGAGGAAAATGCAGACAGTGCTGCGGAAACTGATGTTTCAGGAAATGTGATCGAGCCTGAAACTGATGAAGAAGACGATAAGGATTCCAAGGACGATAAAAAGGACAAGAAAGACAAGGATTCAAAGGACGATAAAGATTCCAGCGAGGAAGAAAATGATGAGAGTTCAGAGGAAGAAGTAACTGAGGAACCGGTTCCGGAACGTACATATGATGTTCAGAACGAATACTTCGGTGCGACTGTGAAATCACTGGAGGAAGCGGACGGAGGTGCTACTCTGACGATCGAGTTTGTTAATGTATCTGATCAGGTCTATTACAAGAGCGATGAAGAGATGAAACCGGGTGCGACCTGGGAGAAATCTATCACACAGCCGAAGGAAAAGTGGCTTGCAGCTGCTGAAAAGGGAACGGAAAACTGGATCCATTATGAATTTTATGATAAGGAAAGCAAGTGTATTTTCAAAGGCGGAGTTGTGTTTAAGACTGACAAAAACATTGAAGTGAAAGATATGAGGGTGTTCACAGAGTAAAAAACGGATTACCACAGTACAAATCATGAAACTTCCTTGATAAAAAAGCAAATCTATGCTATAATTGTAACAAACCTATTATGATAAGGGGTTGATATGAGGTGTTGCATGAAGCAGTACAGCTGAGCTATCTGAGTTTTGCAGCCGGTGTGCTTTTTGTTCTTTTCACACTTTTCAATTCAGTTATACCTGCTGCAAAAAAGAAATACTTTCTTGTAGGCGCGGCAATAGCACTTACGATGATACTGTGTAATTTTCTTATGCTGATACTTGAAGGAAAGGCAGAATACAGGGGACTTTACAGCCTTGTTCTGGCTGTAAGCTATTCCATAAGCGGTCCGGTCATGATACCGATAATACTTCTTACATCGGTAATAAAACCGAAGGTAAAATATGTGATACGTTTTCTTGCCGTTTCCAATATTCTGCTTTCATTTGCAAGCATGTTTAACGGCTGGATTTTCAGTGTGGACAGTGACGGAAAAATGTCACTCGGAAAATTTGTTGCGTTCCCGATCGTTCTTACAGCGTATTATGTTCTGCTGATAATCTATTCGTCGCTTATAAAATACAGACACGGATTAAAAAGCGAGAGTTTTTTTCTTGTCGGACTTGCTGTTTCAACGTTTTTTGCTGTTTTCATGAATTTTGTTATGGGCTTTAAATTCCTGATAAGCGGCATGGCGGTAATTTCTCTGATTTTTTACTACATGTATTTTGCAACGCAGACACTTACCCGTGATGCACTGACTGATGCCTTCAACCGTCATTCTTTTTACAGTGATGTTTCGTCAATGAAGAAAAAGGACATGTTCATCATTTCTATGGATCTTAACGGTCTTAAACAGATAAATGATACACTTGGACACGATGAAGGCGACAGGGCGATACTGGCAGTCACTCAGTCAGCATTTACAGTGATCCCGGACTGCTGCCGTTTCTACCGTATGGGCGGAGATGAATTCCAGATTCTTTATCCCGGGGCAGATGAAAAGCAGACGGAAAAGTTATGCAGAAATCTTAAGGAGCAGACTGCTGCCAGAGGGTACAGCGTAGCCTGCGGATTTATGGAATACAAAAAGGACGGAGATTTCGGTGAAGCTCTTCGCAGAGCTGACGAACGTATGTACGCTGATAAAGCAGAAATGAAAAAGAGTATGGCGGTCACATGTGAGACCGGAGATCCGGACAGTAAAACTGCGGCGGACGGTTCCATGAAAATGTAAACAAGTTTCGGTATAACAATAATCAGCATATCATACTCACGTAAATACGTGGGCAAGGATATGCTGATCTGTGTTTAAGGAGAATTTTTACGGGAAAACGCTGATCAGTAATCAGTGATGAAAAATAAAGGCCGGTACAGGCAGGGGAGAAAAACTGAATGTTAAGATTCATACTTGGAGAGGCAGGTTCGGGAAAGTCATCTGCCATAATAGATAGAATAAAGACGCATGCGGAAAGCAGCAGGAGAATATTTGTAATAGTTCCGGAGCAGTTTTCATTTGAATATGAGCGTAAGATGTATCAGAAACTCGGAAGCTCTGTGTCGAACAGCATAAATGTTCTCAGCTTTACACGGCTTGCCCGCCTGATATTCGATACTTTCGGAAGTCGTTCCGGTGAATATGCGGACGACAGCACCAAGGCTGCGCTTATGTATCTTGCACTTAAGGAGATACGAAAAAATAAATCGTTTATGTTCTTCGGCAGGCAGGCTGAAAGCAGATCGTTTATAAACGATGCCCTTGAAATAGTCGCAGACCTCAGGCGTGCTTCAGTTACAGCTGACAGTCTGGCTTCACGTATAAACGGCATGGATGAAAAGCTGAAGGAAAAGGCTTCGGACATATCCATGATATATTCCGCATACGACAGCATTATGACTGAACGCGGATTTCGCGACAGTCTTACCGATATCACCGAGGCAGCCGCTATTGCAAATATGAACGACTTTTTTGAAGAGTCAGTATGTTTCATAGACGAGTTCGATTCATTCAGTCCGGACGAGTTTGAAATGATAGATACCATGACTGCGGAGTGTACGGAAATAAATATCGCACTGTGTACACCTGAGACGGAAAAGAAAGAGAACTCTCTGTTTTCGACTGTAAATACCACATATGCAAGGCTGAGGACCACAGCCGAAAAGTACAGCGTCGCACAGGAGACGGAGATTCTCTCTGAAAATTTCCGTTTTAAGAATGATGCTGTAAAGAAACTGAGCGGAAGTATTTTCAGAAGAAGGTCTGCGCAGGTTTGTTCCGGAGGTGCTGTACAGATAACCGAGGCGAAGGATCTTTATAAAGAGGCCGATTTTGTCTGCTCGTACATTAGAAAACTTGTTGATGAGAATGAATGCCGTTACGGTGAGATAACCATAGCATCACGTCAGCCTGAGGATTATGACGTAATACTGAAGACTGCACTTGAACGTTACGGAATCCCGTTTTTCTCCGACGAGGAAGCTTCAGTGATGCACACGTCTGTAGTAATACTGATAACTTCGCTTCTTGAAATGGCGGGTGCGAAAAAGCTTCAGAGCGATGTGCTTTTCCGTTACGCGAAGACAGGTCTTACTCCTGTTTCTCTGCCCGAAACAGCTTTCCTTGAAAACTTCTGCTACAAGTGGAATGTGGACGGAACCATGTGGGAGGAAAGTTTTACGAACACCGGCCTTTCAGACACGGAGAATAAGGAGGTCCTTGCAAATGCAGAAGCGCTGAGACTGAGACTTGCCGATCCTGTACTTGCTCTCCGAAAAAAGATGAAGGGGAGTACTGCAGCGCAGATGTGCCGGTATATTTATGAATTCCTTGAAGAACAGAGTGTCATGAATAATGTCACCGGCCTTATTGCGGAATACAGGAACAAGGGAATAACCGATACTGCTTCGGAGCTGGAACGTCTTTGGAACTGTATCATGGATGCCTTCAGTACGGTTGCGGAAGTTCTTGGTGATGAGATGACAGATCCGTCTGAATTTGCTGAACTGTTCACCCTTATTGTAAGACAGAACAGATTTCTTGCACCTCCGCAGAAGCTTGATATCGTTTCAGTGGTATCCGCTGAAAAGGCAAGAGTTGAAGGACAGAAGGTCATCTTCGTAATGGGCGTAAATGAAGGTATACTGCCGTTTGCAGCAAAATCATCCGGGCTTCTGAGCAGCACCGACAAGGAAGCGTTTGAAAAGATGGGCATCGATCTTGGCAAGGATACAAAGCGACTTCTTGCAGATGAAAGATTTGTTGTATACCGTCTGTTTTCATCTGCTTCAGAACGTGTGATCATATCCTATCCGCTCTGCGACGCACAGGGAGGAATGCGTTTTCCTTCATATATTCTGGGGCAGATAGCCGGCATGTATTCGGACAGTATCAAAAAGCCTGCGTCCGGATATGACGTGCTGTTTTATTCGCCGACTCCTGCTGCAGCTTACCGCAATTATGTTCAGGGCATGTTTGAAAACGAACAGGAAAAGGCATCACTGCGTGAGGCGCTTTATAATATCCCTGAGTACAGAAGCAGGATAGAGTATCTCGATTCCATCGGAAAAGACGGAATACATGCTGTAAGTGACACATCACTTATGGGCAGACTTATGGGTGATCGGATACAGGTATCGGCAACATCATTCGAAGATTACAGTGAGTGCCATTTTCGGTATTTCTGCAAATACGGACTTCATATCAGAGCCCGTGACAGGCGTGAGATGGATTTCCGAGATCTCGGAAGCCTTGTTCACAGCTGCCTTGAAAATATTCTTTCCGGATGCAGTACGAAGGATGAGTTCATTTCACTGACCGATGATGACATTACAGTAAAAATAAAGGAATTCGCTGAAAAATACAAGGCAGAAAATCTTGCAGGTGACTTCGGAAAAAATGCGAGACTCGATTCAAAGTTTGAAAAGTTCACGGAAGATACGCTTTACCTTGTGAACCATCTTAAAGAGGAACTTGCCGCTTCGCAGTTCATGCCGGAAAAATTCGAGTTTGAGATAAATGAAGCCACAGGCGGTGAGCCGTTCCGCATCACAGGACACGAGGGTACGGAGATCATCTTAAAGGGCAAGATCGACCGTGTTGACAGCTACACTGATCCTGATACCGGTGAAAAATTCATAAGGATCATAGACTACAAGACCGGTGTGAAAAGCTTTGAACTTGAAAAGATACTCTACGG
>CADAPI010000059.1 GCA_902789705.1 uncultured Ruminococcus sp. | reverse complement strand
ATTGTCATCAGCCCAAATGCAGTTGATACAAAAGCAATGGGTATTATTCCTGTAACAATGATATCGAGAGGCTTGAAAACGCTTATACTTTTACAGCATGATAGTACAAGGATTTTTAATGTATCAGCATGCGGAGATAATTGTGCAAGATGGGTACTGGAAATTGCTAAAAGATCAGATAAAGATTTGCAGATCAATTTAAGACATATTATGGATTTCGGCGATAAACCGTATGAGATAAGGATAGTGAATAATGATATAGTAGTTCATAATGCCAACGAGTATGTCATGAACGCTGGATTATTTCTTTAAAATAGCACGCCGAAGGCGTACCGAGGAAAAGGTAGTTTCTCATAAAAGATATCTTAATATAAAGATTAAATAACAAAGATATATGTAGATTTTGCTTAAAATTAGCACTTGATTTATATGGAAAAATAAGTTATAATATAAGTGAATAAAGGTCGTTATTTTCAAAATTAATGGAACAGGAGGAATGAATAATGGCAACTTCAAGTATTATTGAAGATATTCGTGTGAATAATCCTAAAGCTATCGAAGCGTTTGTTGAAGCCATGGAGTCATCAGCCGACAATTATAATACCAGAACAGAAGCTGAACGATCTACTTTAGTAACTGATCCTGAGAGAATAAGAAATTTTATGCAGAAATGCCTTGAAAAGAGGGGCATTGATAAATGATATTGACTTCATGGAACATTCTTGATTTAATTTCTGAAATCGGTGAGGATTCTCTTAAAATAATAACAGAAACTTTTTCTTGTGTAAAAAGTAGTGAAGGAAACAGAAAAAATCTTAATCCTGACATTGAACGATTTCTTAAAGAAAATGCTGTTCAGTTCGCCAAAGAAAAGAAGTCTGTAACATATCTTGTAGGAAATGAAGAGTATGGAGATATACTTGGATATTTTACAATTGCTCACAAAGCAATTTCTATTCCAGCTGACGGATTAAGTAAAACTATGATCAAAAGAATGAGTAGATATTCTGTTTTGAATGATGAAACAAATTCTTTTACTGTATCAGGTTTTTTAATTGCTCAAATAGGAAAAAATTATTCTGTAGAAGATGGTACACTTCTTTCTGGAGCGGAGTTAATGAGACTAGCGTATAATGAATTGATCGAGATACAGCATCGTGTTGGTGGAGGAATTGTTTATCTTGATTGTGAAGCTGATGCACGATTAATAGATTTTTATGAATCTGAAGGCTTTAAATTATTCGGAGAAAGAATAAGCTTGAATGATGGAAAAAGATATTTGCAGTATATGAAATTTATATAAGGAATAGAAAAGGTAGTTTCCCGCTCTGCGAGCAGAAAACTGCTATTGATAAACAGTCTGCTCCGCAGCCTGTAATAAACGAAAACTCAAAACATTCAGATTCTTAACACGAAATCGGCAGTAAATCAGTTTTACTGTCGATTTTGAGTTTTGGATATTTTTACATTGACGAAACATCAGTACAATGGTAAAATTATAAGTATCATTAACGTACTAATCAAACAGAACAGGAGGGAAACGATGGACTACAGTATAATGCACAAAGACAAGGCTATAGCCCTTGCCGATGAAAACGGTATATCAGAAATAATCATTCCGGAACTCTGTCCTGCCTGTTTTGCTCCGGGGATGCCGTTACATATATGGCTCGATAACCGATGCATAGACGTTCACCGTTCTCATTCAAGAAAGCTTTTCAAAGCCCTTCGCCTGAGAAATCCGGATGATCTGAATGAAGTTATTGGTATCGGACACGGAATTTCGATAACTGATAACTGGTGGATACGAAAAACTGACGAAAACCTTGATTACCGTTCTCTTAAGGAATATAACGAAGAGATCGCAGATATTGCATTTTACGGTTCTTCTGAATCAGATTCCGGTAACAGAAAAGGCTATCTTGAATTCGGTACAGTCGGCAGCTACGAAAAGGCCTGGCGCTTTCTCGACGGCAGCTGGTATATGTTCAAGCAGGGAAGTACGCAGGAACTTCTGAGCGAGTATTATTCCTATCAGTTTCTTAAGCACATGAATGTAAACGTCGCTGAATATGAGATGCATAACAGTATTTCTGAAGAAACCGGAATCAGATCATCATATATTGTAACGAAGGACTTTACCGGAAATGCAAATGTTGATTTTGAACCGTTCTGCAATTATTTCCACGATCACGACGAACCGGAATACATCATTCCACGGCTTGAAAAGGATCTTGTAAAGCCGTATGTCATGATGGTGTTTTACGATGTACTTCTTCACAACGATGACAGGCATAATCAGAACGCCGGTGTTCTCCGTGATTCTGAAACAGGTAAAATAACCGGACTTGCGCCGTATTTTGACTACAATCTCGGCCTGATATCAACAGGTGTTCCGAGAATAGATGATGTTCGCGGTAATCTTTTTACCGATAGTATTTTATCCAATACAGTATGCTGCGATATCCTGAAACGTGAACTTCCGGACAGAGATCTTATCATACAAAGTACAGAAGCAGCAGAAGCGGAAACTTCAGCAGTTTTTGATTATATCACCCCGAATTACGGACTTATAAATGATTATATAATCAGGACTTATGATTTTCTTGCAAAGTCTTTGAAAATCAAATAAAACAGATCAAAACCACAGCATAAAAGGTAGTTTCCCGCTCTTGCGAGCAGAAAACTGCTATCTATAAACAGTCTGCTTCCGCAGCCTGTAATAATCACACACACTAAAAGGTCGCCTATTTATCAGGCGACCTTTTCACTTAAGTGCATGATTATATATCCATAAGAAGTTTTTCGGCTTTTATAAGATAACCATAAGCTATTGGATCAACTTTTCTGAGATTATTCATTTTCTGAAAATCACTTGATTGTAATGGCATATGTATCAATTCACTTGCATCATTCACTTTCTCAAATGGGGTTTCTGTAAGTAAACAAGCAGCCATATAAATGATTTTCGGAGCTAATGTAGATGCTTTTTCCATGCTGAATCCTTTTGCCATAACATGATTGGTAAGTTTCTTTGTACCTTCCAGATAATGTGGAAAATCTGTTTCGTAGACTTTACCTCTCGTTCCTATGCAAACAGCAGATGATATCGTATCACATAAAGTATCATGATAAGTACAGTGCAGATTACGATATGCAATTTCAGATGATGATATTTGTTTGTATGTATTCAAAACACAATTATAATCAGAAATATAATCGACCAAAGTACTGATATCGTAAAACTGTTTCATTATCTCAAGATTTTTTCTGCCAAAAAGGATTCCTGTTGTATGAGGTGCAAAAGCGGTCATCTTATCACCAAGAATACAGTCAATTGTAGGAGTATTTACTGTTAGGTTTTCTCCTTCAGTTAGCAAAATTTCGTTTTTGATTTCTTTACAGGACAGACTTTGATAATGATTATCTTCAAACATTTGCCTTTTCAATATAACTATCAATATCAGTATCAGGTTTAACAACGAGATCTATATCTGTAGATAAACGCATTGGATGTGGTAGTAACAGCATTAAACTTGTTCCGCCTTTAAAAATAAATGTCATTCCAACTTTGGCAAGTGCTTCAAGTAATCCGAAAGCAAATAGGGTTCGTTCAATCAAAAGCGGGTCGCGGTTACTTTGAGACTGTAGCTGACGAATGTGTTCTATACTGTAATTCTCTTTGGCAATCATATTTCCTCCAGTACTGACGGTACATACTCATTAAGAATATCCTTATATTTCTTTCCTGCCCCTTTTCTGTTTGCATAACGGAACATGGTGCTTCTATCAAGGGAATACCTGTTGAATGCGTCTGTAAAAATGGTATTATATTCAGAAGGAGAAACAATTTTTGACATAAGTTTATCAACTGAAATATCAACAAGGATTTTTTCAAGACGTGTGTGCCAGAATAGTTCCGTTCCTTTAGGCGATTCAGATGGCAGTCTGTTTATTACGATCAGATCATCGACTAAATATCTGAAATATTCATCAGCTTTGGGTTTAAGTAATACTTTCCTTGGATAATGGCTTTTTAGTGAATCAAACACGTAATCTATTATATCATTTTCGACCGATAAAAAGATTGTGTTATGAGAATACAGATGATTTACAAAGGAATTAAGCTGAGTCACTTCAAATATTCTAAAACTGAGATCGTAAAATTCAGTTGTCAATAATTCAGCTATTTTACATGCTTCCTGTGAATAGGAATATGAATACATCGGCTTCGAATCGCAGGAGATATATTTATCTCTTCCTAAATGGAATACCTTTCCCGATGATACAGCTTTCCTTAATGCGTAATCGTAAGAATGTTTTGATTTTGTTTTCCCGGATTTGATTAGGTGATCATAATATTCATGACGTGTAAATATCTCTTTGCTGTTCATATTCTGTGTATCCATGGTGTATCACATCCTTTTACGATTTCGGCAGTAAAATTAAAATACTGCCGCTTTTGTAAATATTATAATGCTATTTCTTGAAAATGTCAACACGAAAACGGCAGTAAATATGTTTTACTGCCGTTCTTGTGCTAGGGCGACTACGTCAGAAAATGTAGTTTCCCGCTCTTGCGAGCAGAAAACTGCTATTGATAAACAGTCTGCTCTGCAGCCTGTAATAAAAAATACACACACTAAAAGGTCGCCCGCTAGGTGACCTTTTCCTTTCTCCGTTATGCTATAATAATATCAGAAACCAACCATCATACAACATAAGAAAGCGAGGTCGATTATCTTATGATGGAAAAAAGTAAATGTAAAACCTGTCCATATCATCTTGGCATGATAAAATGCGTAAAATCCCCATGCATCGAATGTGAACTTCATAATCGCAAAACTCATCCTTTTCAGAACAAAGATAAAATCATTATATGCACAAAATGCGGAAGCAAAATAATCATAGACGGTAAGTGTGCAGTATGCGGTACTAAGGAAAAATAAAGGTAACTATACGATACACCCCAATTTTCATCTGATCAAGATGAAAATTTACAAATAGCACGCCGAAGGCGTACCGAGGAGTGGCAGTAAAGTCGATTTACTGCCGCTTTCTTTTCGCCATACCAAATCGGGATAATTTTACATTGACGAAACATCAGTACAATGGTAAAATTATTAATAGTTACGTATAATCACATTTAACCGGAAAGGATGAGAATAATTAATACAGAAGCAGTAACGGAAATAACTGATCAGCTTACGGAAGCGGCGGTGACGGAAATCGATGTTGTTGGTGCTATCGCTGAAAAGGCAGAGGAAACGGTATCGATCTATACCAGGCTTTCTGCAATGTTCGGTGAGAAACTGCCTAACATTGTATTTGCTTTAATAAGCTTTGTTATCGGTTTTATAATCACAAAAATAGTGCTGAAAATAATAAGCAGAATGTCCGGAAAATCAAAGCTTGACAAAACAGCAAACGGTTTTCTGCATTCTTTTGTAAGCGCTATTTTATATTCTATCGTCATAATCATTTCACTTAATGTGCTTGGTGTACCTATGGCATCCATACTCACTGTTATCGGTGCGGCAGGTCTTGCACTCAGCCTTGCACTTCAGCAGTGTCTTTCCAACGTGGCAGGAGGATTTCTTATCCTGATCACAAAGCCGTTCAAGGCAGGGGACTTTATCGAGATAAACGGCGTGACAGGCGAGGTCGAGGGTATTTCAATTCTCTATACCAAACTTCTTACTCCGGACAATAAGTTGTCATATATACCAAACGGTTCAGCTGCAAATGAGCGTATCATAAACTATACCGTTACCCGTACAAGAAGACTTGACCTTGTGTTCTCGGTAAGCTATGAAAGTGATTTCCGTAAGGCTATCGAAGTTATAAACGGCGTTATAGAAAACAATAAGATGGCACTGATGAAGCCTGAACCGATAGTACGACTTACAGCTCACGGGAAGAGTTCACTGGATATCGACTGCAAGGTATGGGTAAAAAGCAGTGACTATTTCAGTCTGAAATATGATCTTATGGAACAGGTCAAGGATGCCTTTGATGAAAACGGCATAGAAATACCTTATACAAAGATAGACGTAAACATGAAAAACAAGGGAGAATAAAATGGCACGATCAAAATTACTGTACGTATGCAGTAACTGCGGATTTGAAAGTTCAAAATGGAACGGACGATGCACAAACTGCGGCGAGTGGAATACGTTTGAGGAAAAGGAGGCTGTGGATGTAAAGACAACATCTTCCTTTTCAAGACAACAGTCTGCAGCACCGAGTCTTGCAGACAAGCTTTCGCGGCTCGGGGAGATAGGAGCAGATACTGATGTCCGTTACGACACAGGTCTTTCCGAACTTAATCGTGTGCTCGGCGGCGGACTTGTCAAGGGTTCCATCGTTCTTATCGGCGGTGAACCAGGTATAGGTAAAAGTACAATTCTGCTTCAGATCTGTCAGTATTTCGGCGAGGAACACTCCATACTGTATATCTCCGGAGAAGAATCGGTCCGTCAGATAAAGCTTCGTGCGGCACGACTGAACGTTACGACGGAAAGCCTTTATCTTCTTTCGTCAAATGATGTCGAGTCCATTTGTACGACCATTGAGGAAACTGAACCGGACATAGTAATAATCGACTCGATCCAGACTATGAACCTAAAGCAGATCAGTTCAAGTCCGGGAAGCATAACACAGGTCCGTGAGTGTACCAATATGTTCATGAACACGGCAAAGAAACTTGAAATACCGATACTCATTGTCGGCCACGTAAACAAGGACGGTGCCATAGCAGGTCCGAAGGTAATGGAGCATATTGTTGACGCAGTTCTGTACTTTGAGGGTGAGCGAAACTTAAGTTACCGTATTCTCCGTGCGGTAAAGAACCGTTTCGGTTCCACTAACGAGATTGGTGTTTTCGAAATGATGGATATTGGTCTGAGACAGGTGGAAAATCCGTCTGAAATGCTTCTTGCAGGCAGACCGGTAGATGTTTCAGGTACCTGCGTTGCATGTATTATGGAAGGCTCGCGTCCTATTCTTGCTGAGGTACAGGTGCTTGCGACCAAGTCAGGTTTTGCTTCGCCGCGAAGGGTGTGTACCGGTTTTGACTACAACAGAATGGCAATGATCGTTGCCGTACTGGAAAAAAGAGCGGGACTGTTTTTCGGAACAATGGACATTTACGTAAACGTTGTCGGCGGATTCAAGCTTGATGAACCTGCAGGTGATCTGTCAGTTGCTCTGGCACTGCAGTCGAGCCTGTTTGACAAGCCGGTGAGCGAAAAGGTAATAGCTTTCGGTGAAATAGGTCTCGGCGGCGAGATACGATCTATCTCGCACGTGCCTAACCGTATCCGCGAAGCAGAAAGAATGGGATTTGATGTTGTCATCCTTCCGAAGCACTCAATGAAGGAGATAAATCCCGGAACTTATAAAACAAGAATAATCGGAGTTTCAAATATAAGGCAGGCTTTTGCAGCGGTAAATGCCATTGCCCGTGAGGAAACAGACAGAAAAGAGGAAAACTGATGAAATTTATATCATGGAACGTAAACGGCTTCAGAGCATGCCTTGGAAAAGGCTTTGAAGATTATTTTAAATCGGAAGATGCAGATATTTTCTGTCTGCAGGAAACAAAAATGCAGCCGGGACAGGCTGATTTTGATCCTGAAGGATATCATTCCTACTATCACAGTGCTCAGAAGAAGGGTTATTCAGGAACAGCGGTGTTTACTAAAAAGGAACCGCTGAATGTTACCTACGGCATAAACGGTGAGCACACTGACGAGGGAAGAGTCATTACCTGCGAGTACGATAATTTCTACTTTGTCTGCTGTTACGTTCCGAACGCTCAGCCGGGTCTTAAAAGAATAGACTATCGTATGGAATTTGAAGATGCGATGAGAGCGTATCTTAAGGAACTCGACAGTAAAAAGCCGGTAGTCTACTGCGGAGACTTAAACGTTGCACATAATGAGATAGATCTTAAAAATCCGAAATCCAATGCAGGCAATGCCGGATTTTCAGACGAGGAACGCGGCAAGATGACTGAACTCCTCGGAGCTGGTTTTGCCGATACATTCCGCAGACTCAATCCTGATCTTACAGGAGTTTACTCATGGTGGTCATACCGCTTCAACGCCAGAGCCAACAACGCAGGGTGGCGTATTGACTATTTCATCGTTTCTGAAAGGCTGATGGAAAAAGTCGAAGCTTCCGAGATACATACAGAAGTAACGGGAAGCGACCACTGTCCGGTTGTTCTGAAAATAGATCTGTAATGAAAGATGCCCTGAAGCATCTAAGGTGAACTTAAAAACGGCAGCATAACCATTGCGGTTTATGCTGCCGTTTAATTTGGTGTAATGCTAAGGAAACGCTGATTTATTCATAAATCAGCGTAGGGGTTCGGGGCGAAGCCCCGCAAATTCCGCCTCAGGAAATCCGGCTTCGCCGGATTTCCGATTTAATCAGTGTTTCCCTAAAAATATTTTTTTTAAATTTTCAAAAAAAGTGTTACACATTAAGATTACCATGCGTTTATATAAGTGAAGGACAGATCTGAACTTCAAAAAAGGGAGGAAGCGTATGACGGATAATGAAATACTGAGTCTGATGCGGGAAAATCCGCCGGAGGGACATCGGGAACTTTTTAATAAATATTACAGCTATGTATATGCCATAGTGAACAGGATACTAACCGGATCCGGCAGTGCAGATGATGCGGAGGAATGTGTCATAGATGTATTTGCATCGGTTATGATGAAACTTGTTCCCGACGAAAACTGCTCATTAAAGTCGTACATCGGGACGACTGCACGAAATGCCGCAATAAGCATGCAGCGTTCGCTCGTGATAAAGACGGGCAGAAACGTATCTGCAGACGATGAGAATATGGCAGAGATCGCAGATGATGAGGATATCGAAGAAAAGAACGACAGATCAGAAACATCTGAACTGCTGCTTAAAAAGGTCTCCGAGCTCGGACCTCCCGATTCAATAATAATTATTCAGAAATACTACTACGATAAAAGCTCAAAGGATATAGCCGAAATGGTAGGACTTAATGCAGTCGCTGTCAGAATGCGCTGCACAAGAGCAATGAAGAGGCTTAAAAAGCTCCTTGAAGCCGACGGTATAACTTTGTAAAGGAGAGTACATATGAATAATAATAAGAAAATAATAGAAACTCTTCGCAAAGCGGATAAGGCTTCTGTGGAGAAATTAATGACAGATGAAGCAAAGAAGAACGAGATATTTGCAAAGGCAAAGCTCAGAGCAAATATAAGTCAGTCCGAATACACATATAGTGTGAGGGGCGCTGAAGATAACAGGAGGAGAATCAACATGACGAGATTTATAAACATAGCTGCAACAGTGGCACTTATGACAGGACTTGTAGGCGGGGGAGCATATATGAATAATAAGCTGCCGAAGACTCCTGCGCCGGAAACGTATCCAGAGACAGAAACACAGGTAGCTGTTACGGCACCGGAGACTGTAACTGCTGTAAATACAGAAGTTCAGGTCACAAAACCGGGGACAGAAGAACATGATAAGTCCACCGTGACCGAAGTTGTTTACGTTACTGCAGAAGGGACTTCGGCTGTCGAAGATACAGAAGTTACTACCGTGCAGCAAGTGACAGAAGAGCAGAATAAGGTCAGCGTGACCACGGAGGAATTAACTGAAAAGGTTAGCAAAGAGGATCTTATCGAAAAGGCTAAGGATAATAATTGTGTGAATTATTTTGATAAGTTCTCTGCGGACTATACTGTTCTTATAAACGAGGGAGGCGAATTTTATTCAGAGCCTTCGACTGTTACAGGAAAGTTCTATCTTGATGAAGTCGGTGGTTCTGCTTCAAGAACATCCGAGCAATATGTAAACGGTAAGTGCATCAGCAAGTCTCTCATAGCAATAAAGGACAATCTGTACTATGAAGCTAGAGAAGAATGGGCAGAAACAGATTACACAAACGGTGGATTTATATTCCTTGAAACTCCGAAAAAAAATTGCTGGGTAAAAGATAATAATTCCGATAAGGTATTTTTATTACCTGTTGGTATGTTATTAGATGTATATAATCCGGAAGACTGGGAAATAACAGGAGAAAGAATAGAAAACAGCAGGAAGATAGTATTGGTAAGCGGTGTTCAGAAAGGCGATAACAATTATGAAGGTGTTTATCGTGAACGCACTTACACTGCAGAAGTTGACGCAGCAACAGGTGTGATCCTTTCTTATGAAGAGCGTGACAGAGAAGGAAACATTACTTATTCATACAAAACAACTAATTACAGGTTTGACGATGATGCTGTGGAATTCAGATCAGCAGCAGATATAATAAACGAAATTAAAAACAGTGGATTTACTATGTATGGAAGCGACGGAAATATCATAGAGTAATGGTGCACCTTCGGCGAATGGAGCACCTACGGTGAATTGAAAAACGGCAGCATAACCTTGCGGTTACGCTGCCGTTTAATTCATTATGTCATTATGGTTTTAGAATCGGATTAGCAAACCTTCCACGGATTTTCCTTACCGTCGAAATGGCATCTTGCACCGCGGAGGGAGTCGCGTACCATTGTGAGTATGGTCTGCTCAGTGTAGAAGGCCATGTGATGTGTCATTGTAACGTTCGGATAGCTTCTGAGAAGGTAGAGCGGCTTCTTGTGAAGTATCTCCTCGCGTCTGTCGTAGTAAACAAGATCAAATTCGTCTTCGATTACGTCAAGTCCCATTCCGCCGATCTTTCCGCTTTCAAGTGCGTCGATGGCAGCCTCAGTGTCGATAAGTGCACCGCGGGCAGTGTTTACGATGATAACGCCGTTCTTCATCTTTGCAAATTCATCTTTACCGAGCATGTGGAATGTGCTTTCGTTTGAAGGAGCGTGAAGTGAAATGATATCTGAATTCTTTAAAAGGTCATCAAGTTCCGTGTATTCAGCATATGCAGGAAGTTCCTTGTTTTTTCTCGGACTGTAAACAAGAACTTTGCACTTGAATCCTTCAAGAAGACCGATTAGGGAAGAACCTATGCTTCCTGCACCGATTATGCCGACTGTAAGTCCGGAAAGCTGTTTTCCGAGAAGGCCTTTGAGTGTGTAGTCCTGTCCGTAGAAACGGTGTTCTATTGATTTGGTTTTTCTGAGAGTCATGAGCATGAGCATGAGAGTGAACTCAGCAACTCCTTCAGGGCCATAAGGTGTGTTTGCTACTGTAATTCCGAGTCTTCTGCAGGCTTCAAGGTCGATGTGATCGTAACCTATGGTTCTTGTTACGATGTAGCGTATGCCAAGCGCGTAGTATTTTTCGAGCATCTCAGCGGTCAGAGGTGTCGTGATTATATTAAGACACTGACAGCCTGCTGCGAGTTCAACGTTGTCAGGTGTAGGTGAGAAAGGAACGTGTTTAAGTTCTATACCGAACTCATCAGCAAACTGATCAAAGTACTGTTTTTCATCAAAATCGCGGTAGTTGTAAGCGAACATTTTAATCTTATCCATGTTGTTTTCTCCTGTAAAATCAATAATATTAATTTTAACATTTTTTTGCACACAATTCAAGGGCGATAAGTTATCTTTTACCCGTTATCGGTGAAACCGATTATTGTTTTTAATTAGGAGCAGTAATAGCCTAAGATTATAGATCACAGCAGAGGATTATTCATTTACAGTAATTGATATTTTGTTTTGCAGATGATATAATGGAATTATCATTTGTAAACGCAAAGGGAGTATGGTAATGAAACTTGTTATACAGAGAGTCAGTGAAGCAGGCGTAACCGTTAACGGAGAACTTGTCAGCAGTATAGGAAAAGGATATCTTGTGTTTTTCGGAGCCGGTGAGGGTGATGTGAAAGAGGATGCCGAGCGGCTTGCGAACAAGATGATAAACTTAAGGATCTTTTCAGATGAAAATGACAAGATCAATCTTTCACTTGAAAATGTTGGCGGTGAACTTCTGATCGTTTCACAGTTCACGCTTTACGCAGACTGCCGCAAAGGAAACAGACCGAATTTCACAAGTGCCGCAAAGCCGGATGAAGCTGAGGCTCTTTACGAATATTTTATCGACCTGTGCAGAAAAAAGGTGCCTGTTGTGAAAACGGGTATTTTCGGGGCAGATATGAAGGTAAACATGATAAATGACGGGCCTTTTACTATAATTCTTGAGTGATATATTCTTTGGTGTACCTGTTATTAATAATCGCATAAATCAAAGAGATCAGACGAAATTGACGGAAAGGTAAGAGATGGATAACAAAAGTGCATTCTGTGCAGAGATCTATGATAACAAAATAAGAAAAGTCATACCGTTTTATGATGAGATATATGATCAGATAACAGACCTTATCAGGACTTATTTCGGTGACCGCAGCATTTCACTTCTTGATACCGGATGCGGTACCGGAAGAATGGGACTGCAGGCATCGGAAACTTTAAACCTTTTGGAACTTGTATTATGTGATCCCTCGGAGAAAATGCTCGAAGGCGCACGGGAAAAGCTTGCAGGAAAGAACGCAGAATTCTGTATGTGCGGATCAGAAGAACTTAATTTCGAAAACAGATTTGATGTGGTCACAGCCATTCAGTGTCATCATTATTTTGACCGCAGCCAGAGAGAAACAGCTGTAAAAAAATGTTTCCGTGCACTGAAACCGGGCGGCATGTTTATCTGTTTTGAAAACACAGCTCCGTTTACTGAAACAGGCAGGGATCTGGTTTTAAAACGAATAGAAAACTTCGGCCTTAACGCCGGAAGGACTCCTGAAGAAGCTGCTCATCATACTGGAAGATACAATACGGAATATTTTCCGGTTACAGTATCTGATCACCTTGAACTTCTGAGAAAAACAGGCTTTGCTGTATCGGAAATATTCTGGCTTTCATATCTGCAGAGCGGATACTATGCGGTTAAATAAAAAGGTTCGAAATCACGAATGCTTCTTACGGATTTCGGATATGACGGAAAAGTTCGTAATACATAAAAAATCAGCATAACCTGTTCACGTAAAATCGTGGATCGGTTATGCTGATCTGTTTTATAGGAGAGTTTGTTAAGCTGTTTCTGCGGTGAATTATAGATTTTAATTCTCCGCAGCCTTTTTTCGTCCGTGGTATATTTCTTTCTGTACATACAGCTTTTCATCAGCCTGGGCGATCAGCTGTGCTGCTGTAACTGATGAAGAGTTACATATCGTAAATCCGGCGCTTATTGAGATCTGGGGAAGAAGATCGGCACAGGCATTACGAAGTATATTTACTTCGTCCTGTACTGTATTCTGAAGATCTTCATCAGGTTTACTCATAATAAGTACGAATTCATCTCCGCCGTACCTTGCACAGAAGCCGCGGTTTGCGTCGGATATTTTATGAATGGCTTCCGCCACAAGCTGAAGAGCTCTGTCTCCCGCAAGATGTCCGAATTTATCGTTTACCAGTTTAAAGTCATTTACGTCGATCATGTATACGCAGAAGAAATTGTCTTCCGATGAGTTGTGTATCATGTCCTGAAGGAAGAGTTCCATACTTCTGCGGTTGTTGAGTCCGGTAAGTGCGTCGGAATAGATCTCACTGTTCTGTATTTCGAGAAATGCAAGATGAATGGGAAGAAAAGTACCGAGCGGTACGATAGGAGAAAGAGGAAGCATTCCTTCAAGTACTGCAGCTGCAGCAGGAAGTATGATGAAGAGCAGCGGCAGACGGTATTCCTTTTTCATTTTGACCTGAGTGTTTTTGAAACTCTGTGCGAATGAAAAGACCCCGCTTCCGAAAAGCTGGAAGAAGACCAGTATAAGATGTACGTTGTATCCCGGTGAAAGCTGATAAATATCGTTTTTGTCGATATAAAAATAGAAATCATTAAAAATAGAACCAATGATCAGAATACAGTCAACAGCCGCCACGGAATAGTGTATTCCCTTGAGCACATTCATTTTTCTGACTTTTATATTGCCTATACGGTATATAACAAATATGCACCAGGCCAGTGTAAGGAGCGAAACAGAAACAAGGCCCGCGGCACTGGTTATTTTATTCAGCGTACGGCTGAATGGAATTATCCCGCCCTGACCAAGAGCCCACCAGCTGTCGCTGATGAGATACATGATGAAAAACATGGACATTCCTCTGAAGTTTTTCATCTGAAGGTCTGTACCAACGTTTTTGTTCGACTTTACAATAATGCCCAGTGCAAAACAAATACAGAAAGCTTCTGTAATAGCGTATGAAATATAAATAGCTGTATCTTCCACTTAATAATCCCCCCGTGATGTTAAGTACATTTCATAACGGCTGAAAAATCTGACAGTAAACTAAAGCGGAATTTTCAGTCGTCATCCGGTAAATCATAAAAACGATGTACGGCAAATGAATTTGTCGTTTACAATAATATTATATCATATAAACAAATTATTATCAAGAGATATTATTATTTGTTTAAAAATTTATAAATTACATAGAGAATATTATTGAATTAAGCTGATTCTGTAAAAAGATATTTATGCAGTAAATTGCAGAATTTCTAACTTGCATTGAAATGTATACTAAAATATTTTCTGATATGTTGCAAACATTCGTGCAGTATGCTATAATATGGATAAGCTTATGTATCAGATACAGAGAAAGGCTCTGTATGATCATAGTGTGTGTAAAGTATTTTGACAAGGGGTAGGATTTTATGAATGTTTTAAGAAGAATGCTGGCTTTTTCGGCTGCATCCTGTTTCCTGTTTACTTCTTCGGTTGTGGGAGGACAGTGGCTTGCTCCGGAATTTATCACATCAGACACTGCTTATGCAGCGCAGAACTTCGATTACGACGAAGATCTGGTAATGCATTATACCAGCGAGGCCGGTACTAAAAATACCGACAACTGCTGGGACAACAGTGAATCATTCTACAGGGCGCTTCCTCTCGGAAACGGACGTATAGGTGCAATGGTATACGGCAACTGTCCGACCGAGTGGATCGATCTGAATGAATGCACGGTCTGGAGCGCCGGACCCGGTTCAAACGACAGGGAAGGAGCTGCCGGATATCTTAAACAGGTACAGGATCTGATAAAACAGGGAAAATACGCTGATGCGGACGGTATTGTCGGTTCTAAAATGATCGGTGGCGGACAGGCCAAATATCAGAAGGTGGGCATGTTAAAGCTTGCTATGGGTCACGAGAAAGTTTCAGACTACAGCCGTGAACTTGACATGAACACTGCGGTTGCCAGCTCATCATACACTTATCAGGGCAAAAGATATAAAAGGGAATCGTTTGTCAGCTACCCTGATCAGGTAATGGTAACAAGGATCACATGTGAAAGTAAAGGTTCCGTTTCCATGTCTGTCGGATATGACGGACTGCTCAACGGAAAGACTGAGACCGACGGAAGTGACACGATCGTAGCTAACGGTCACGGTGATGATGATCTCCGTACAAGAGGTGCTGTTTATTATTCAGCAAGAACCAAAGTCATAAATGAAGGCGGTACAGTATCTGCTTCAGGAGGTAAAATAAACGTAAGCGGCTGCGACTCCGTAATGATACTAACTTCTATAAGAACGAATTTTATTGATTCGAATACATGTAACGGCGACGAAAAAGGTGATTCCGCGGCTGATATGAAAAAAGCTGAGAGCAAGTCATGGGATGAACTCTATGAAAATCACCTGAAAGATTATCAGTCGCTTTTCAAAAGAGTGGATATTGAACTCGGCGGCGACAGTGCAGTTACAAATGCAAAAACTGTCGAGAGCCGTATCAGCGAATTCGGTAAGACCAATGATCCGAAAATGGTAGAAACACTTTTCCAGTACGGACGTTATCTCATGATCAGCGCATCACGTGATTCGCAGGCGATGAATCTTCAGGGAATATGGAACAAGTATTCGTCACCGGCGTGGGGCAGTAAGTCAACGACTAACATCAACTATGAAATGAATTACTGGCCTGCATTCACCACAAATCTTGCCGAGTGTTTTACTCCTTTCGTGGAAAAGGCAAAGGCTCTTACTGTAAACGGAAGCAAAACAGCGAAAACGCAGTACGGTATTGACGAAGGATGGGTGCTTCACCATAATACTGATATCTGGAACAGAACCGGCCCTATTGACGGATCATGGGGGCTCTGGCCTGTAGGCGGTGCCTGGAT
>CADAPI010000058.1 GCA_902789705.1 uncultured Ruminococcus sp. | reverse complement strand
GAGGAATCGGACCTTAACGGTGAAAAGGGCGGCAACGGCGTTTTCATCGGTCAGTTCGAAGATGAAAACCCTCAGGACGGAACAGTTTACAACTCAGCAATGGACCAGCTGTATGAAAAGATCATGACCTACCTTGAGGACAATGAATTAAGCAACAGCATAATGCTCCAGCAGTCATCCGAAGCTATGGAAGAGGCAGCTGCAGGAGAAGAAGGCAGCGATGGAGATGCCGGAAAACAGGAAAAACCGAATGACGGTTCTACTGATATGTCCGACTCGGAAAATGCCAAAAACATTTTCATTCAGTTTAAGGATAACGTTATTTTTGAACCGGACAGTGCAGTTATCAAGCCGGAAAGCGAGAAAGTTCTCGAATTTCTTGGTGAATGCTTTGCCAGCGTTCAGGATGACATATCACTCATTATGATCAAGGGCCATACGGCAAAGGCTGAGTTTTCGGAAGTCGATTCACGACTTCTGTCAACGGAGCGTGCCGGAAACATTTCAAACTATTTTGAATACAATTCCGGTATACCTTCGACGATGCTTCTGCCGATGGGACTCGGAAACAACTTCCCGATAGCGGACAACGATACCGAGGAAGGCCGTTCCCAGAACCGACGTGTTGAGATAGCTATTATCAATAAGAACAGTGAACTTTCACGAAATTCAGATTTTCTTAGAGCAATGGGCGCATCTTTCGACACAGGAACACAGAAATCAGGGGGAATTCCGCAGTAAGCAGGGATAGTAAGTAAAACGCGAAAAGCAGAGAGTTTAAGGGGGAATTTTATGTCCCCCTGCTCCTGCATATAAACGCAAATTCCGAAAGGCTTGCTGCAGGCCGCAAAAATGCGGCGCATAATCGTAAGTGTCATGGAGAGATGTTAGATGAAGACAAAGAGTATCAATGTAAAGGAAGCGACCTTTCCGGATTTTTCCGCAGGCGACAGTTCAAAAGCGGCGAAGTCAGAGGATTACACACCTCTGCTTATGAACGTTCCGCTTGATGTCCGTGTGGAGATCGGAAGGGCTAAACTCCGTATGAGAGACGTGCTCAATTTAGGGCAGGGATCCATAATCCGTCTGGAAAAACAGGCCGGTGCTCCGGTCGATGTAATTGCAAACAATCAGACGGTTGCACGCGGAGATGTAATAGTAATAGACGACAATTTCGGCGTCAGGATCACCGAGATAATCTCGAACAGAAGATTTATGACTGACGCGGAAAAAGCTGCAGAAGAAAAGGCTGCCAGAGAAAAGAAGGAACGTCCTGAACCGGAACCTAAACCAGCGCCTTTCGAAAATCTTGACGACCGGCCGGAAGATACCGCAGAGGAGCCGGCAGAAGATACTGAAGGCGCAGAGGAAGAGGAAACAGAGTAAGGATATTTTCGGAGGTAGTAATTTGAACGAATCAGCAGCAGGAAGAGTAATAACGGTTTTATTTACCATAGTTCTCTTTGCGGCAATACTTTATCTTGCATATCTGACAACGAAATATATAGGGAAAAAATATTCCATAAGCAGCGGTATGAGCGGGAAGAATCTTAAGATCATCGATTCACTTAGTCTTGCCCCCGACAAGGTGCTTATGATAGTAAAGGCAGGGGGTAAAACAGTACTTGTGGGACTCAGCAGAGAACATATGGAATACATATGCGACGTTGATGAAAACGAACTTACACTTCCGGAGGAGGGTGCGGGGACACCGTTCTCGCAGGATCTTATAGGAGCGTTTAAAAACGTGCTGAGTGAAAAAATGGGGAATCTGAAACAGAAGGAGAACAAAAATGACGAAAACAAATAATGTTCTCCGTGACAGAAAAAGACTGAAGACCGTTATATGCTTTATGCTCAGTCTTGCAGCAAGCATATTTCTTTCCGGTTTTCTTGTAAACCGTGTTTCCGCAGCGGAATCACCTTCAATTTCAATAGACTTGAATTCAGGCGTGGCTGACAGCGGGTCAAGTACGCTTGATTTGCTGTTTCTGCTTGCATTTATAGCGCTTATACCTACTTTTCTGATGATGCTGACGTGTTTTACGCGTCTTGTCATCTCGTTTGCGTTTTTACGAAATGCCATGGGTGTTGCCAATTCACCGCCGAACCAGGTAGTGACAGGCCTTGCACTTTTCCTGACTATTTTCATCATGTTCCCGGTGTTCTCCGAGATCAAGACAAACGCATACGATCCGTACAAGGCTGGCACCATCCAGCTGGAAGAAGCGCTGAATGAGGGTCAGAAACCGCTTAAGATATTTATGCTCAAGCAGGTGTACGACGAGGATCTGGATATGTTCCTTTCACTTGCCGATGCACAGGGTATTGTAAAAGAGGCAGACTACGACTCACAGGAAAAGCTTACAGAACTGAGCATTTTCATAATTGCTCCTGCTTTTATCACAAGCGAGCTCAAAAGAGCCTTTCTTATCGGCTTCCTTATTTACATACCGTTTCTCATAATAGACCTGGTAGTTTCCAGTACCCTTATGGCGATGGGTATGATGATGCTTCCGCCGGCGATGATCTCGCTGCCGTTCAAGCTCATGCTCTTCATAGTTGCCGACGGCTGGAACCTGCTTATCGAATCACTCATTGTGAGCTTCAATTAGCGTAAAGAGGTGTAGAATATGACACAGGAAGAAATACTCGATCTTTTCATGAACGCCATGTACGCTTCATTCAAGCTCGCGGCTCCGGTCCTTATCGCAAGCATTGTCATCGGTCTTCTGGTCGCCATTTTTCAGGCGGCAACGCAGATCCATGAGCAGACACTCACCTTCGTTCCGAAGGTACTGGTGATCGCTCTCATGCTTCTGGTGCTCGGTTCCTGGATGATACGCATAGTAACCGAGTTCTTTAACATGATCTTTGACAAGATAGCGGGAATGTAGGTGCTTCCTTGACTGAGCTTAATATCATTATCGACAATCTCTATATTTACGTTCTTGTCTTTGTCCGTTTTGCGGTCCTTATCGGTTTCAACCCTGTTATTACAAGAAAGGGTGTCCCGGCAATGGCGAGGACGGGTATAGTTTTTTTCGCAACGGTCCTGCTTGCGCCTCTGGTACCTGTACCGGGGCAGATGGACACGGCGGATCTTGCCCTTGGAATAGCGGCGGAAATAATCGTCGGACTGTTCCTCGGTTATATTTTTAATATTTTTTTCTATATGCTGGCTTATGTAGGCGATATACTTGATATGCAGTTCGGCCTTTCCATGGCCAAGGTCATGGATCCGGGTACGGGGGTACAGTCCGCCTTTACCGGAAACCTTATCAATCTTGTATATATGGCATATTTTTTTGTAACCAACAGCCATCTTGTGCTTATAAAGCTTGTTATCGATTCCTACGACCTTATACCAGCGGGAGCTGCAAACATAAACGTGCAGGCTGCAGCAGGGTTCGGCATCGATATTTTCGTTTCAGTGTTTTCACTGGCGGTGCGTCTCGCCTTTCCGTTTGTAGCGACGGAATTTGTGCTTGAGATGGGAATGGGTATTCTTATGAAGCTCATTCCGCAGATACACGTCTTCGTTATCAACATGCAGTTCAAGATACTGCTTGCCATAACGATGCTTTTCGTGCTTGCCGCACCGATAACTACTTTTATTGAAAACTACATTATAGTAATGTTTGATAATCTTGAAGAAGCGCTTAACGTACTGGTATCATAAAGCCGGAGCTGAGCTCCGAAACTTTACAGTACACCATTCGGTTTATAAAGGGGGGATCGGCAAGTGGCGGAGTCATCAGGAGAAAAAACCGAACAGCCTACCGGGAAAAAGCTTGAGGACGCCCGGAAAGAGGGTAACGTACCCCAAAGTAAGGAAGTAACTATTGCCATCACCATGGTGGTTTCCTTCTACACTTTTAAATTTCTTTACTCTCTTATAAGTTCACAGGTGACTGAAGTCATGACCGATCAGCTCCACAGGATAGGTACCATGGAACGCTTAAACGGCAACGATCTTCAGGACATGTTCATCTGGCTCGGTATAAAATACGGGATTGCGGCTTTTCCGCTGCTTCTTATAGTCGGATTTGCCGGATCGATCATAACCCTTGCCCAGACAAAGCTGCTGGTCAATTTCAAGTCGCTTAAGCCGAAATTCGACCGAATGAACCCCCTGCAGGGCATAAAACGACTGTTTTCGCTCAAGGGATTCATTGAAGTGCTGAAATCAGTGGTTAAAATAGTTCTTCTCATATGCATTATATACATCTGCATTGCCGGACAATTGAGCAATCTGCCGAAATTAATAGACAGCTCAATTGAAGACGTTGCAGTATTTACAGGAAACGTAATTTCTGATATAATAAATAAAGTACTTATAGCATTTGCAGCTGTAGCTGTAGGAGACTATATGTATCAGAGATTCCAGTATTTCAAAAATCTGCGAATGACAAAACAGGAAGTTAAAGAAGAATATAAAAACATCGAAGGTGACCCTCAGATCAAGGGCCGTATCAAGCAGAAGCAGCGTGAGATATCACAGCGGCGAATGATGGCTGACGTACCGACTGCGGACGTTGTAATCAAGAACCCTACTCACTTTGCCGTTGCGCTTAAGTACGACCGTGAAAACGCAAACGCTCCTGTCGTGGTAGCGAAAGGTCAGGACAACATTGCGTTTAGGATCATAAAGATCGCCGAAGAAAATGAAGTGGCTGTAGTGGAAAACGTTCCTCTTGCCCGTGCTCTTTACGCTTCGGTTGAAGTCGGCATGGAGATACCAAAGGAATTCTACAATCCGGTGGCCGAAATACTCGCCCACATTTACAGCAAAGATGAATCAGAATCCGCACAGCGGGTAAATGCAGTATAACTGCCGGAGGCGGGGTGTTTCTTAAAACCTCCGGACAGTAACGGAAGCATGATCATATCAGTGCTTCCCGAGAGATATCAGGATCAGGATGAAAAGGATTTGAGCAGAATTGAAAAGATTTGCAAGTTTAACAAATAACGTAGTAACGGCGTTCGTCGTTCTCATAGTATTTCTTCTTATCATTCCGCTTCCGACTTTTATTCTCGACTTTTTGTTTATTTTCCAGATCGGACTTTCACTGGTCATCCTTATGATGTCAATGTATGTCAGGGAACCTCTTGAATTCTCCATTTTTCCTACTCTTCTTCTTATCACCACACTTTTCCGACTGGGTCTTAACATCTCATCAACACGTTCCATTCTTACCAATGCAGGATCTTAACATCTCATCAACACGTTCCATTCTTACCAATGCAGGATATGCCGGTGAGGTCGTAAAAGTATTCGGACAGTTTGTTATCAGAGGAAATGTTGCAGTCGGTCTTGTAATATTCCTTATCATAGTTCTTGTACAGATGCTCGTTATCACCAAGGGTTCGGAACGAGTTGCTGAAGTATCGGCACGTTTCACCCTCGACGCCATGCCTGGTAAGCAGATGGCTATCGACGCCGATCTGAACGCAGGTACCATCACTGAAGACGAGGCGAGAAGAAGACGTGAGAAGATCCAGCGTGAATCAGCTTTCTTCGGAGCCATGGACGGTGCTTCCAAGTTCGTAAAGGGAGACTCGGTCATGTCCATCGTCGTAACAGTCATAAACCTTGTGGGTGGTATCGTTATCGGTGCCATGACCGGCGTTGACGACGTACTTCAGACCTACTCCGTTGCCACTGTAGGTGACGGTCTTATGTCACAGGTACCGGCTCTTCTCATCTCAGTATCAACAGGTATGATCGTTACACGTTCATCCGCTGAAGATGAACTCAACGAGGACTTCAAGAGAACATTCTTTTCACAGCCGCGCGTTCTTATAATCTCAGGTATTGCAATGCTCTTCCTGATGTTTGTAGGATTCCCGCCGGTACAGCTCATCCTTATTTCCGCAATGCTCATCGGCTGCGGAATAATGCTCGGCAGAAGGGAAAAGGCAAAGCCTGCTCCTGACACCGGTGTGATGGATGAGGGACTTCCTTCGGAGGAGATCGTCTCCGAGGCAGCTTACTACAGAAACATAGACAATCTTTACGGACTTCTCAATGTGGAACAGCTCCGTATTGAATTCGGATACAGCCTTATCCCTCTTGTAGATGAGGCAAGCGGCGGTAACTTCCTTGACCGTGTCGTAATGTTCAGAAAACAGTACGCGCTCGACATGGGCATGATCATTCCGCCGGTACAGTTAAAGGACAGCTCCAGGATCAATCCTAACCAGTATTCCATCTGCATAAAGGGCGAGGAAGTGGCCAAGGGTGACATTCTGGTAGACCACTATCTCGGTCTTGCACCTTCGGAAAAGGAAGATGTCATCGACGGAATCGAGACCATTGAACCGGCTTTCGGCATCAAGGCGAAATGGATAAGCGAGGAGCAGAAGGTCAAGGCAGAGCTTCTCGGATATACGCTCATCGATCCGGTATCGGTCATTATCACACATCTTTCCGAGGTCATCAAGTCTCATGCATACGAGATACTCAACCGTGCCGAGATAAACAACATGCTTGAAAACCTTAAAAAGACAAATCCTGCTATAGTAAACGACACCATTCCGGCAGTCGTTTCAGTCAGCGAACTCCAGAAGGTGCTCTGCAGACTGCTGCAGGAGGATGTTCCGATACGTGATCTTGAGACCATTCTCGAAACACTCGGTGACTACGGCCAGAAGATCAAAGATACGGACATGCTTACCGAGTACGTAAGACAGGCACTTAAGAGAACAATTTCACGCCGCTTCACCGAGGCTAACCAGATGAAGGTAATAAGCCTCGACACGAGCGTTGAAAATATGATAATGGGAGCAGTAAAGAAACTTGACAACGGCTCCTACCTTGCACTTGACCAGCAGAGCATCCAGAAGATAATCAATGCTACTACTGAACAGGTGGACAGAGTAAAGGAACTGGTACAGACTCCGGTAATTCTTACATCTCCGATCGTAAGAGTTTACTTCAAGAAGCTTATCGACCAGTTCTATCCTAACATTGCAGTTTTATCTTTCAGCGAAATTGACACACAGGTCCAGATACAGGCCCTTGGCAATATTGCCATTTAAGCTGCACGCAGCATAGGAAAGCACAGGAACGCATAAGTACCGGTCCGGCCGGTACTGTGACGGAACACTGTATTCCTTAAGCGGAAAATGACGGCAGCCAGATCAGCTGATAATTCGTAAGGTGGTGATCAATCTTGAGCAGTGTATCAGGAGTTTCTGAAAACAAAGGGGATAACAGACTTACCGAGGAAAAGGCGGCAGAACTTATGGCCCAGTACCGCCAGACCGGTGACGTAAGGATAAGAAATGAGCTGGTGATGAACTACAGCTACATAGCAAGGACGGCTGCAATGCAGCTCCGTGGTCTTGCACAGGGCTATGCACAGGTCGAGGATATGGTCAGCAACGGCATGTTAACACTTATTGACTGTGTTGAAAAATTCGACGGCGCAAAGGGAATGAAGTTTGAGTCCTACGCGTTCATGAGAGTCCGCGGCGGGGTCATCGACCTTGTAAGAAAACAGGACTGGATACCGCGCAGAGTAAGAAATGCTGCCAAGGAGATCGCAAATGCGACAAGCGAGCTGTGTACTGAACTCAAAAGACAGCCTACAGAGGAAGAACTGGCTGCAAAGCTGGGAATTTCCGTGGCAAAGCTCAGACAATACACCAACGAGGTCGCCGGTGCGGTGACATATTCCTTTGAGGAACTGATCCAGAACGTAAACCAGATGGGTACGCTTCTTGATTCGGCTACAAGCGACTACAGCACGCCGGAAAAGCAGTTCCTGAAAAATGAAATGAGGGAAAAACTGGTTTCGGCCATTGAATCGCTGGGTGAGCGTGAAAGACTGGTCGTAACGCTTTACTACTACGAGAACCTCAATCTCAGTGAGATATCGAAGGTTCTTGAAATAAGCGTTCAGCGTGTTTCACAGATATGCACGAAAGCGGTTTCAAAGATAAAGGCGGACATGGAGGATTACATAAGATAGCAGGACATGATTAACAGGGGGTAGATCATATGCTAACAGGATTCTACACAGCCGGTTCAGGAATTCTGAATCAGCAGAGAAACGTCAACATCATAGGCAATAACATTTCAAACAACCAGACAGCAGGATACAGGGCGCAGAGGATGGTCTCAACCACCTACGAGCATAATTTCCTGACAAGACTGGAAAACGGGGTATACCACAGTATCGGAGAAGGTGATCCGGCCATATATACAGAGGAGGTCGAGACCATTTTTGACGAGAGCTATCTTAAGGAGACCGAAAATCCTTATGACATGGCACTTGTGGGAAGGGGCTATTTCAATATAGCCGGAAACAACGCAACATATCTTACGAGAAACGGAAATTTCAATATAGATGCCGAAGGATACCTTGTACTTGAAGGGATAGGCAGGGTGCAGGGAAGAAACGGCGATCTGCGCGTGGGAGGATCGGATTATACGATAACTCCTCACGGACTTGTTTATGACAACGAAGGGGTCTTTGTCGACAGAATACTCGTTACCGCACCTGCGGAGGGTACAGCGATAAAGAAGTTCGACAACGGAATGTTCGTGGCTGACGCAGCCGAAGACATTGATGCACCGACGGTGTACCAGAACCATCTTGAACAGTCGAACGTTGACATGAACGAAGAATATACGGGACTTATCGAAGCACAGCGTGCTCTGCAGGCGTGTGCGTCGGCACTTAAAATGGTCGACAAGATAAATGAGAAGGCTGCCGGACTTTCCGGTATAAGTTAAGGAAACGCTGATTTATTCATAAATCAGCATGTGGGTCCGGGGCGAACTCCGCAAATCCCACCTTCTGAAATCCGGCGAAGACGGATTTCAGGATCGATCAGTGTTTCCATTAAGTCATAAGTATTGGGGGTATATGATATATGAACAAGGCATTTTACACAGGGGCTTCAGGTCTGAGAGCCTATCAGCATGACATCAACATAATCGGTCACAACGTTGTCAATTCAGGCACCACCGGTTACAAGGCTACCATTCCTGAGTTCCGTGAACTTATAAACAACAACATGGACGTCAATATAAACCGTGAGCTTCCGGCCGACAACAAGGTGAA
The DNA here is from genome assembly GCA_902789705.1 of uncultured Ruminococcus sp. GTDB lineage: Bacteria > Bacillota > Clostridia > Oscillospirales > Ruminococcaceae > HUN007. The sequence continues at coordinate 9,046 of CADAPI010000058.1, read as the reverse complement.
GGAGGGTAACGGCGTAAGACTTTGGAATGACGACATGAACTTTACACAGGGCAAGTTCCAGACAACGGAATATCCACTTGATTTTCTTATTGCCGGAGACGGTTTCTTTGCTCTTGATGACGGGTACGGCAACATTCAGTACACAAGAAACGGATCATTTGACGTGAGCGTGGAGGGTGAGGACGCTTATCTTGTAAACGCTGACGGCATGTACGTTCTTGATCAGCAGAACCAGAGAATAAAGCTTGACTACGTCAGGGAATCCAACACGCTTGACGTGGAGACCGTAAAGCCGAGACTCGGTGTATTCTCGTTTACCAATCCGAACGGACTTACAAGAACTGACGGAGGAAGCTTCATCGTAAGCGAAAATTCGGGTCAGCCTGAAAATGCGAACCGCGGTGAGTACACTCTTTACCAGGGAACGCTTGAAGCATCCAACGTTGAGCTTTCGCAGGAAATGACCAACCTCATCATAGCACAGAGAGCATATCAGTTCTCATCCAAAGTAGTTACCACTTCCGATGAGATAGAACAGCTTGTAAACTCCTTAAGAGGATAATATAAGGAACGCTGATTTATGAAATAAATCAGCGTGGGGTACGGGGCGAAGCCCCGCAATCTCCCCACCCCGGCAATCCGGCGAAGCCGGATTGCCGACTTAAACATAAGGATAATATATTGAGAAAAAAAGGGGACACAGATCGGTATCCCCTTAAGACAAGAGGATAATTTCAGATGGCAAACATCGAAAAATTTGCTGCCCCGATAACCAACCGCAACATCGTTCAGCCTGTGTCGGAACATAAATCGGCAGAGGCTGAACGTGTTGATTTTCAGAATACACAGAAGGTAAAGCAGGCACCGGTTGAGTCGGAACTTCTGAGACAGCATAACGGAGATATTCATAACCAGCGCGGACCGGCGATCTTTATGAATCTTCTCACTGATCCTCAGGTAACGGCAGGTTATATCCGAAACATCTACATGATGATGGATATAGTTGCTCTTCTGCCTATGCAGAACGGCTCGCTTACCGAGGAGATGCAGCAGCTGTTTGCCGAACTTAATCTTTTTCCGGAAGAGATCGCCGATGAAATGATCAATCAGGAAAATGCATCCACTGCTTTCAAGGGCGAGTTCTTTGATTTCCTGCGTGACGTTCTTGCAGAGAACAAGAGTCCGGAATTCAAGAAAGCCGTAATTTCCGTGCTGAAAGCTGTAAACAGCGAAAAGAGCAAAGCGGATATATTGCGTGCCCTTTCGGGAAGTTTTGAATTTCTTTCGACGCAGATGAAGCCGAACAAGGAGATCTCGGCAGCGCTTTTTAAAATATCCGAGCGTATGCTCGATGACGACGCAGGGGAGCATTTCGGAGAACTCAAGTCAGATGCGCTTTCAGTTCTTACCGACGTTGAGCGAAGCGTTCTGTTCAATACGCAGACGGAACGTCTTACGGCCATGATACGCTACAACATCTCGCGTTTCAACAATGATCCTGATTTTCTCACATCCTCAGTTAACTATCTGATGACGATGCTGAAAGAGGAAGACAAATCGGAATTTCTTCAGCTTCTTTACGATCATCTCGCGTATTATGAGAACATCGACCGTGACAGCGAGCTTTCCGATTCAAAGGTAATGAACATAATCACCGACATACTCCGCCTTCAGAGCGACAGTGAGGAGATAAAATCTCTCGGTGCGGAAAGCGTGGAGACCATAATTCACAGCATTCTGTCATCACCAAGCAATTTTACACCGCTTCTCCACTACATTATTCCTGTGGAATATGAAGACGTTGCGGCTTTTGCCGAGGTGTGGATCGATCCGGATGAGGAGAATGAGACGACCGGCAGCGACACACCGGAAAGGCAGATCCATATGCTCATTGTGTTCGACATGGACAATCTGGGCAAGATGGAGACTGAACTTATGGTTCGCGACAGGAGCATCGATCTTACAGTTTACTGCTCCGATGATGTAAAGGGATATATTGAAAGCCTTTCAAAAGATCTGCGAAAAAGTGCCGATTTTTCCGATTACCGCATAAACTCGGTAAATGTAAGAACACTTAAGGCACCGCGTTCGCTGGTCGATGTTTTTGAAGGACTTTCCGTCAAGAGGTCAGGGATCAATGTCAAAATCTAATAGAAACAAGGCTGTTGCCTTAAAATACAACACAGACAAGGATCTTGCTCCGGTCATAATCGCGTCGGGGTACGGCGAGATAGCCAACAAGATCATCGAGATAGCTGAACACAACGGCATTCCGGTTTACCGTGACGACAGCGCAGCTTCACTCATGTGTATGCTCGAGGTAGGTAACACTGTTCCGCCGGAACTGTACGAGGTAGTTGCAGCCATCTATGCAAGGCTGCTGAAGGCGGCAAATGAGATGAAATGACCCTTTCGTGCGTCGAAAGGAAAATATATGAGAAAACGTTCAGGGGGACTGTTATGGGTATTGATATCCCTAAAGAATATGAAGGTTCAGTCTGTGAGATAAAAACCACGGACAATACTTTCATTACAACCGCAAGGATAGCTGAACTGTCATCTGACAAGGTCAGGGTAAGTGTTAAGAACAGGGCAGTGAAGTCACTTGCGTTCGGTGCACGGATAAAGATCAACATAATAAATTCAAAACTTGGTTTCAGGGCTGTGGAAGGAAGTGTTTTCACCTATTCCTTCGGCGAGCTTACCGTCACTGATGTTTACAGCATTGCGGAGTCGGAACGGAGAAAGTCTCTTCGCGTCTATATGAATGCCGCGGCAAGAGCGGTCTTCGATTCGGAGATTCCGGGTAAGAAATCACACGCTGAAATAATCGTGAAGGATATGAGCATGAACGGCGTCAGGTTTCTCAGCAGACAGCATTTCGACATGGGGACCAGCCTGATGTTCACTCTTGATCTCGGCCGGAGAAAATACATGGAGATAATATGCACCGTTATCCGCCGCGGACCCGGGACTTCAGCTGAAGGCATGGGCTACATCGCGCGCCTTGACAATCCTGCAGGCCGCGAGGATGAGATATGCTCGTTCCTCCTCCAGAAACAGGGCGAACTTTATAATATGTCACGATAAAGCTGACCTTTTCCGGTCAGCTTTTTTATGTTGACACATCAAGCGGCTGCATGATATAATTTAAAGAAGTACCGCAGTTCCGGAAGCGCGGGAACTGCTTAAGAAAACGCTGATTTATTCATAAATCAGCGTGGGGTCCGGGGCGAAGCCCCGCAAATCCCACCTCCGAAATCCGGCGAAGCCGGATTTCCGGTTTAATCAGTGTTTTCTTAAAGAATATCGTTTTTACTCCGGATGAAAGGAATGATCATATGGAACTCATAAGACTGCAGAAAATCATAGCTGACAGCGGATACTGCTCACGAAGAAAAGCTGAGGAATATATCGAACGCGGCAAGGTAAAGGTGAACGGACATCCGGCTAAGCTTGGTGACAAGGCCGGTTTCAGGGATGAGATCACAGTATGCGGCGAAAGGATATACAGACCGAAAAAGAAGAACTTCATCTACCTCATGCTCAACAAGCCGCGCGGCTATGTTACCACTGTATCGGATGAACTCGACAGAAAGTGCGTTATGGATCTTCTTGAAGGAGTGAACGAGCGTGTTTATCCGGTAGGAAGACTTGACAAGAACTCCGAAGGACTTCTTCTGTTTACAAACGACGGAAACTTTGCTAACAGCGTTATGCATCCGTCAAGACATCTTGCAAAGACATACCGTGTAACCGTACGCCCTGACATTACTGACGACCAGCTGGTAACAATGTCATCTGGCATGGTGATAGACGGCCACAAGACGCAGCCGGCAGTTATCAACGTTCTGAACAAGGAGCCGAACAGAGTGGTTCTGCTGATAACGATCCACGAGGGAAGAAACCGCCAGATAAGAAAGATGTGCGAAGGCGTAGGCCTTGAAGTTGCAAGACTCAGAAGAATAAGCGTAGGTCCTGTAAAACTCGGAATGCTCAAGCCGGGCACATACCGCGAACTCACAGCCGAGGAGCTCAGAGCAATAAGAAATGCCTGCGGTGAAGACAAATAAAAGTGGTTTGAACGCGTATTTTTCGTCTTCCGTGGCTGCGGTCCTGCCGGAATGGCAGCCTGAGCCATACTTTAATAACAGCAGTTTATGATAAAATATATAGCTGTAATGCTATTGCAAAAAATAAAATAATATGTTATGATTATAATGTTTGGATCAATATAAGAAAAACATTATTGATCGCTTGATTTCCAACATTTTAGTATCTCAGAAAGGGAATTTCATATGCAGACGGAGAAAAATTTAGACAGTGCGGCACGCAGAAGACTTGCAGCTCTGTTTGATGACGGCGCTTATACAGAAGTCGGCTCGTTATCAATGGAAAAGGAAAGCCTTGCAAGTGTCATCACAGCATACGGCTATGTAAACGGTTCACTGGTTTATGCCTTCTCACAGGATAACACAGTAAACAGCGGTGCAGTCGGAACAGTTCATGCACAGAAGATCGCAAAGCTCTACTCACTTGCTGCAAAGACAGGCAGACCTGTAGTAGGAATCCACGATTCAAACGGTGCTTTCATTGACGGAACAGTTGATTCACTTAACGCTTACGGTGAAATGATCGGTACAGCAGCATCAGTTTCAGGTGTTGTTCCTCAGATCTCAGTCATCGCCGGAGTATGCGCAGGAAGCGCAGCGATGCTCGCATGTTCAGCAGATTTCGTGGTAATGACAAAGGACGCAGAACTGTACGTTGCTCCTAACGGAAAGAGCACAGCGGCAGATGCAGCAAAGGCCGGCACTGCAGCAGTTGTCTGCGATGATGACGATGCAGCTGTAAGTGCTGCAAAGGAACTTTTAAGACTTATTCCTGAAAATAATCTTACAGCCGTTCCTGTTTATGAATACGAGGAAAATTCTTTTGCGTCAGGAAATACTCTTTCTGATACAGTAAACAATACAGCAGATGCTGATTCTGTAACTGAACTTTACGAAGGATTCGGAAAGGCTTCATACACAGCTCTTGCGACAGTGGCAGGCTCTACAGCAGGTATAGTTTCAACAAACAAAACAAAGGACAAGCTCACAGCTGATGACTCAGCAAAGATAGCACGTTTCGTAAGAACATGCGATGCTTTCGGCATTCCGGTGATCACTCTTGTTGACACTGAAGGATTTGACGGCGAAGGCGAGGCTGCAGGCAGTGTAAGAAACATGACAATGCTCGCAGGTGCCTATGCTGAAGCTACAACAGCAAAGGTAACTCTCGTTACAGGCAAGGCTTACGGCCCTGCATTCGTAGCTCTCGCAAGCAAGGGCGCAAACGCAGACTTCACATTCGCTTATGAAAGTGCAGTTATCTCACCGCTTGCTCCTGTTACAGCAGTAGAATTCCTCTGGCATGAAAAGCTTGCAGGCGCAGCAAACGCAGCAGCAAAGCGTGAGGAACTCGCAAAGGAATACATCGCAGAATATGCAACAGCTGAAAAGGCTGCTTACAGAAATGCTGTTGATGAGGTTATTTCACCTGCACAGACAAGAACAAAGCTTGCTGAAGCTCTTGAAATACTTTCAGGCAAGAGAGTTTCACGTCTTCCTAAGAAGCACAATAATCTTCCACTTTAAAATAAATATACCGCAGTCTGAATAATTCGGTATTATTCATTTTAAAGCTGCGGGGAACTGGAGTTTTTTATGAAAAGATTTAATATTACAGTAAACGGAAAAGCTTATGACGTTGCAGTAGAAGATATCACAGACGGTTCTGCTCCTGTTCAGGCAGCAGCTCCTGCTCCTGCGGCAAAGCCTGCTGCACCGGCTCCTGCAGCTGCACCTGCAGCAGTAGGCGAAGGCACAAAGGTAACTGCACCGATGCCTGGTAACATCCTCGACGTTAAGGTAAAGACAGGTGACACAGTTACTAAGGGTCAGGTACTCATGGTTCTCGAAGCTATGAAGATGGAAAATGATATCGTTGCTCCTTGCGACGGTACTGTAACAAGCGTTATCGCAAAGAAGGGCGACACAGTAAACGCTTCAGACGCTCTCGCTACTATCAAGTAAGCGGACGGAAAGGCGGTTCATTATGGCAAAGAAAATTGGTATTACCGAAACTGTGCTCCGTGACGCACATCAGTCACTTCTTGCTACACGTATGCCTATCGAGGACATGCTTCCTATCCTCGACAAGATGGATAAGGTTGGCTACCACTCGATCGAATGCTGGGGCGGCGCTACTTTTGACTCATGCCTCCGCTTCCTCGATGAAGATCCATGGGAAAGACTTCGTATTTTAAGAAAGAATCTTCCTAATACAAAGCTCCAGATGCTCTTCAGAGGTCAGAATATGCTTGGTTACCGTCACTACGCTGATGACGTTGTTGAATACTTCGTTCAGAAGATCGTGGCAAACGGTATGGATATCATCAGAATATTTGATGCCTTAAACGACATCAGAAACCTCGAAACAGCCATTAAGGCAACAAGAAAGGAAGGCGGCCACGCTCAGGTTGCCATCTCCTACACAACAGGTGACGTTTTCACAAACGAATACTACGTAAACTACGCAAAGCAGATAGAAGAAGCAGGCGCTCACTCCATCTGTCTCAAGGACATGGCTGCTCTTCTCACACCATACAGAGCGCAGGAACTCATCGCTGACCTCAAGAAGGCAGTAAGCATTCCTGTACAGCTCCACACCCACTACACATCAGGTCTTGCATCAATGTGTCTCCTCAAGGCAGTTGAATCAGGATGCGACTACATCGATACAGCAATGTCACCGCTTGCAAACGGTACATCACATGCTCCTACAGAATCAATGGTTGCTGCTTTCCAGGGCACAGAATACGACACAGGCCTTGATCTTAAGCTTTTAAGCGAGATCCGTGAATACTTCATGGGACTCAGAAAGAAATATATTGACTGCGGTCTTATCGATCCTAAGATGCTTGCAGTTGATGCGAAGGCTCTTATTTACCAGGTACCGGGCGGTATGCTTTCAAACCTCCTTTCACAGCTCAAGCAGGCTGGCAAGGAAGAAAAGCTTACAGAAGTGCTTGAAGAAGTTCCGCGTGTAAGAAAAGACGCCGGAAGCGTTCCTCTCGTAACACCTTCTTCACAGATCATCGGTACACAGGCTGTGTTCAACGTAATAACAGGCGAACGCTACAAGACAGTTACAAAGGAATTCAAGGGCGTTGTAAGAGGCGAATACGGCAAGACACCTATTCCGATCGATCCTGAATTCAGAAAGAAGATCATCGGTGACGAAGAACCGATCGAATGCCGTCCTGCAGACCTTCTCAAGTCAGAACTTGACACTATCCGTGAAGAATGCGCTGAATGGGTAGAACAGGAAGAAGACGTTCTCAGCTACGCTCAGTTCGGTCAGGTCGCTGTAAAGTTCTTCGAAAAGAGAAGAAACAAAAAGTACGGCGTTGACGGAAAGAACTCAGACAAGGAAAAGAAGATACACGCAGTCTGAAATCATCCGTTTTCAGTGACATAAAGGAGGTCATAAACAATGCCTATCAAGATCTCGAAAGACCTTCCCGCTTATAAAACACTGATCGACGAAAACATATTCGTAATGCCCGGTGACGTTGCCGAGCATCAGGATATACGCGAACTGAAGATCGCAATACTCAATCTCATGCCGAAAAAGATCGAAACTGAGACTCAGCTTTTAAGGCTTTTGAGCAACACGCCTCTTCAGGTCGATATTGACTTTCTCCACGTAGAATCACACGTTTCAAAAAACACCTCAGTCAGTCATCTGAACACTTTTTACAAGACGTTCCGCGATGTGAAAAACAACTTTTATGACGGACTCATAATTACAGGTGCACCGGTTGAACAGATACCTTTTGAAGAGGTTGACTACTGGGACGAAGTCTGTGAGATCATGGAATGGTCAAAAACAAACGTTTATTCCACTATGCACATCTGCTGGGGTGCGATGGCCGGTCTTTACTATCACTTCGGAGTGCCGAAGCACGACCTGAGTGAAAAGATGTTCGGCATTTTCCCGCACAAGGTGCTTCGACGTGAATCACAGCTTCTCAAAGGCTTTGACGACGTGTTTTACGTTCCGCACTCAAGACACACTGAAGTGCTCCGCGAGGACATTGAAAAGGTGCCTGCGCTCAACATCACAAGTGAGTCAAACATGTCAGGTGTGTACATAGTTTGCAATAAAAACAAGAGACAGTATTTTATCACAGGTCACAGTGAATACGACCGTGATACTCTTGCTCAGGAGTACTTCAGAGACAAAGAAAAAGGACTTCCTATAAAAGTCCCGTATAATTATTTCCCTGATGATGATCCTGAAAACAAGCCGCTGTTCAGGTGGCGCGGTCAGGCGAATCTTATGTATTCGAACTGGCTGAATTACTGTGTATATCAGAGAACACCGTATGACCTCAGTACACTGAGCGAAATGGAGTTCTGATATAGAATAAAATTTTAAAGGAGGAGTAGAAAATGGAGGAAAATGGTTCAAAGGGCTTAAGCGTCGCTGCGCTTATCTTTGGTATTCTGGGTATCGTCTGCTGCTGCATAGGTTTCCCGTTTGCCATTATCGGTCTTATTCTAGCAATTATCGCACTTGCTAAGCGCAAGGCAGGAAAGGGTCTTGCAATTGCAGGTCTTATCACATCACTTATCACACTCATTATCAGCGCAATTGTTGGTATCAGCATGATTCCTGTTATGCCTTACTTCGGTGAAATGGGTGAATTTTTCCAGGATCCGCAGGCAGCGATCACTGAATACGAAGAAGACGGCACATATCCTGCATGGATCGATCACATGATCGATGACGGCGTAATTACTGAAGAAGACGCTGAGCAGGTAATGAATCAGATGGTTCAGAGCCTTAAGAATTCAGGTCAGGTACAGTAACGGCAAACGCTGATCAGTAAAACTGACTGCAAAAAACAGAACACCTCTGTTCACTAAAACGAACAGAGGTGTTTTTGTGTATATGCGGAAAGTTAATAACTCCATGAGGGTTCAAGAACAGGAAC
>CADAPI010000057.1 GCA_902789705.1 uncultured Ruminococcus sp. | reverse complement strand
GGATCGTTTTTATAAGGTGCGGTCCGGGTTGATAATAAAGGATTGATGGAGGTATGCTCATGGTTTCTGATGAAAATATACTTGAAGCTTTCAGAAACTCGGATGATGAAGGGTACCGTATACTTATGGACGTGTACGGTAACTACGTCTACACTATAGTTACGGATAAAGTAAGAGGAATGGCTTCAGAACAGGACAAGGAAGAATGCATTGCTGACATTTTTATAGAAACGGCAAGGGAATGCCGGGAACACGGTTTTAAAATAAATTCGCTCAAGGCGGTAATAACCGTTATTTCAAAAAGAAGAGCAACAGATCTTTTCAGAAAACTTGGTGCATTAAAAAGGAATACCGAGGACATTGATGATTATTCTGATAAACTGACCGAACCTGTCACTCCCGAAAACATATCCGAGAAACGGTCGGAAAAAACAGCTTTATGGGCCGAGGTCATAAAACTTGGCAAACCGGATTCCGATATACTTATACTTCAGTATTTTTACTGCCGTACAGCCGGCGATATAGCTAAGCTGTTGAAAATGACCACGGCTGCTGTAAACAAGCGAAGCCAGAGGGCAAGAGAAAAACTTAAGAAAGTTCTTTGCGAAAAGGAGGTGTGCTGATCATGGATAAAAACAAAGACTGGATGGAAGAAATACTTGACGATAACACCGGACACGATACGGAGATGCTTGAAATGATCAGTGAAAACTGTAAAGTACTTTCAGGGGAACAGAAAGACAGAATACTTGGAATTATACGTGAAAAGGAAAACGTTAATAAAACAGAGACTGAAACTTCAGCAGCTGATAATGAAGAAAAGGCTCTGTCTGTTATTGAATACAGAAAAACCGGGATAATAAAGATCTTTGCAGGCCTCGCAGCCTGTGTGTGTCTGGTGGCCGCAATAAAAATGCTCGGAGACAGAAATGAAAACTTTATCCCTTCAGGAGATGACTCTGTAAAGATTACGACTGTTACGGAGAAAGAAACGACAGGTGAATATGCTGTTTCCGGTTCATCAGGAACTTCATCTGTAAAGGAAACTGCAGTGGTTACAGTAACTAATGTTACAGAAAATGCAGTAAATATTCCGGAAACAGACGCTGCCGCCGTCAGCAAAATGCAGGAGACAGAACTGAAAACTGATAATAACACTGTACCTGATAAAGATTATGAAAGTACGCCTGAAGATAATAAAGCTGCGGAATTAAAGACTGAAAATACAGAATCGGTTATGGATTCAGAAACAGAAGCGTACAAAGAAGCAGAGACTGAAAATTTAGCCGGAAGTGAAAAAACGAATCAGCAGGACTATCTGACTGTTTACAAAAGTGATCTTGATATGATCTGTTATGTGGATAATCCGAATTTTGTTGCTCACCAGAATTTAGTGTATATTCTTCATGATTTGAATGATGACGGAATTCCGGAACTGATCGTTGGTTACCTCAATGTAAGAGGCGAAAACTTGATAGAGTTCTATGATGTAAATGGAGTCAGTTTTCTGTTTGAAGATGAGTCACATTTATGGTTAAAAGGAGAAGTTACTTTTTTTGAAGACCTTAATACAGGGCAGTTATGTATTGAATGCCTTGATAACGGAATCGGTACAATCATTTCAGTACATGCTGACAGTGTACCTGCCAAAGGCTGGCTTTATGAAACAGATGCACTTCGGGACTATGAGTACGGTGATGATTACAGTAAGTTCAGAGAAGCCGCCAGTGAAAAGTTTGTCATTGCTGATGTTCCTTTCGGTGCTATTAAAAGTCCGAAAAGTTCTTCGTGGCTCGGACATGAAAAACTGCAGGAGTGGGAAAACATACATTATTATTTTGATTAGTGATGTCATTTGACAAAAAGCAGCATTTGCGCTCCGGGCAGATGCTGCTTTTTTAACATCCTTTTTACATATATTATCTTGATGATAATGACGCGAAGTGTTATAATGGTTTTGTGATAATAAACCATAAGCAACGATGTACTGATAAAAAGGAGATACGGGAATGGATAAGAAAAGAATTATGTTTGTGACGGCGACGGTGCTTGTTATGGCTGCTGTAATTATATTTTCTTCCGCTGTACCGGAAAAACAGACAGAAGAAGTATCAGTGTCAGTACCTGAGGTCACAGCAGAAAGTGCAGTAACTGAACCTGAAGAGACGACGGACGTATCGGAGCCTTTAACGGAAGCGGTTTCCGGTGACAGCAGTCCCGCAGTGACAAATATTATAAATTCAGATAAAGCGGATGGTGAACCCGATAAAGCAGCCATGATAAGCAGCGTTCTCGGAGAATCCAGACTCAAAAAATATGAAAGCATGCCGAAAATGGACGGAGGGTCACTGAATTCGTCGCTTGAAGTGAGCTTTAAGGCGAAAATGCTCGGGCTGCATTATTCCGAAGCGCTTATTCTTGCGTCGGAACACAGTGACAAAGAGGCGTTTGAAGGACTTGTTTCAGGTGAGAACGATATTATCTTTTCGGACGGTATAACTGATGAACAGAAAAAACTTGCGGAAAAATCCGGTGTGAAGCTTGTTTCAGTTCCCGTCGCAAAGGAAGGCCTTGTTTTTATTGTGAATAAGAACAATCCGGTAGATTCTGTCACAGGTGATCAGTTAAGAGACATCTACTCCGGAAAGATCACAAACTGGAATGATGCCGGCGGAAACGACGAAATTATTCTTCCGTTTCAGAGAACTGATGTTTCAGACAGCCAGAAGTACTTCAGAAGATTTTTAAACGGAACAGAACCATTAAAACCGCTTAGTTTAAATTACAATAGGGTGAGTTTAGCTGCAGTTTATAATAATCTGGAAAATGCTCTCGGATATACAGTTTATTCATTCGCTGCCCGGGTGTATGAAAATTCACCGGACATTAAATATCTTGCCGTTGACGGAATAAAGCCGACGACGGAAACGATGAATGACGGAACATATCCTGTCGTAAGTACAGTTTCAGCTGTATATGCCGAAGGGGCATCGCAGGATACAATGAATCTTGTAGAATGGATATTGTCTGAAGAAGGACAGGTAACTGTTTCAGAGTGTGGTTTCATTCCGGTAAAAGAAACAGAATATCCTGATGAAATGCAGCCGTATTATTCAAAGGGAACCGGAAAGGAAAAGCCGGCAGATTACAGAGGCTCGGGAAAAGGCAGAAAAGAAACGCCGCAAAAACTGCAAGGTCAGAAAAATCCTTACATTTATCACTCGGAAGAACTTGTTTACAATGAATGTATGCTGACAGGGCTTAAGAATACTGAACTTCAGGATCAGATAAATGCGGACATAAAGGAACTTGTATTCGGCGGCAGTGATGTTCTTGAAGGCATCTGGTATGCAGATATGTATCTGTACAACGGATATATGAATATCTGTTTTATAAAGACAAAATATTCGTATTTAGATGATGAAAAACCCTACATTCTGGAAGAGTGTATAAATCTTAATTATGATCTTATAAACGGAAAAAGAGTTGAACATTTTTCAGACCTTTTCTTCAAGGATGAGGAATTTGCTGATGTCATTAACAAAAGAATATCAGATGAATTAAACGGTTCAGTAAATCTCAGATCCGACTTTCTCGGAATGATCGGTGACATTACTAATTTCGGATTTGAAAATATTTATCTTGATAAGTATCAGACGGGGTCCGATGAGATAATAAGGATAAATTTTCACTCAGTTTATGACAGCTATGATCTCATGAACAGCATGGTTATAAGTGATTATTATGATACGCATGAATTATTTGATGAAGGAACATCGTTCGGAAAATTAGAACCGCTTACTGAAGGCTATTCTCCCGGCTGGGTGAAGAATTATGCCTACGGAAAAGACGGCAGAATTCATTATGATTTCTTTTCACGTACTCATACGGAAAGTGAAGCTGAAGAAAGAAACAGGTTATTTGAGTCCATTTATGAAAAATCCCGTGATCTGTATACAAAGGAATTTCCTGATGCTGCAGACAGTATCAGCCTGAACTCAGGTGTGAGTATATATGATAATGATTATGCTTTAAGGTGGTTCCTGATCAATGCATTTCAGGTTATTGTGAAGGCGGGTTCGGATTATCCGGTACGCTATTATTTATTTGATCCCGATACACTCGAACAGGTCCGCCTTTCTGATATTTTCGGAAAAGACTTTGAAAAATATGACGACCAGTATTACTGCGGCGGATATTCATATAAAAGCGGAAAGTTATATCTCTATCGTGATGGAAAAGAATTAGAGCTGGATTGCGATTTCACTGATCTGAAAAATAAGTATCTATGAGGTACAAAAACAGCTTTATTGAGGAAAAGGGATTTTACAGCACAGGAGAATCAGCAATTGACGTCAACAAGGTACAGCCGTGCCCGGCTGTACTATAGAATACCGGCAGCGACTGCCGGTAACATTACACTTGAATAAACATATATATTCCGATGCCTTTTTGAATTGCTCGTCAGGAATTTGTACTGCGTACAAATATCAGGGAATATAGCAAGATTTAAAGACTTTCCACAGATTTTTTTGTTTATTTACTTGACTTTGCACAGACTTTGTGGTATAGTTGAATAAACAGCAATATTCATTTTGCTGTCGAATTTAACGTTTTACCATAGGAAAGCACTGTCTGATTCATTGATCAGTGCTTCCGCAAAAAGAAAGGTGTTTATTATGAACAGAACATGGAAAAAAACAGTGACAACTATTTTAGCCTTTGCTTTAGCAGCCGGGGGAATGATGGGCGGTGCTTCTTATCTTAACGAAGTATCTGCAGCAGAACAGCCGGTGGCAGCATTACGTGAAGCCGGTGAACCAGCAGAAATGGCTGTTGATGCCGGTGTTTATGAGGCAAATGCAGGAGATACGATCAAAGTTAAGGTAAGAGCGTGTGATATAAAGGATTCGTTCAATTCAGTCGGCGGACGCCTTCTTGTCAATACTGAGGCATTCAGCGTTTTAAGTGTTACTCCGGGAGATACTGACGATCCGGATAACGAAAACACCGAAATATATCAGAAAACATTAATTTCAGAGAATATGAGCGGTGAGCATACAGAAAAGATTAGTTTTATTTACTGCGAACTTGAAAGTTTAACAGAAGATACTGTTTTTCTTACTATTGAGCTAAGGGTAAACGATGATGCTAAAGACGGATGCTATACTGTTCCGTTCTATCTTCGCGACAGCAGCGTTTCAATGGCAACAAAGATCGTCGAAACAGAAGATACCTGGGACGTTTTTGAAGTAAACCCTGACTATCGCGGTGCTCTGATCACAGTTGGTGCCGGTTCAGATGAAATAATTGAACCGGAAGAACCAGAGGAATACAATTACGATTATGATTATGACAATGATCATCATCTCAACAATCTGGATGAAGATGGCGTTATCAATCCGATAATACCTGAAATTACATATTCTGAAACAGGACAGCCGATAACGACAGCTTGTTCTGATGAAAGTCTGACGGGCTTTACTGTAGATGCCGGTGTTTATGAAGCCAAGGCAGGCGATACGATAAAAGTAAAGATCAGAGCAACTGATATAAAGAAACCTTTCTGCTCAGCTTTAGGTTACTTCATAATTGATGAGGATAAGTTCACAGTATTAGGTGCTGAGCCTGGAGATACTGACGATCCGGATGATAATTATGATGAAGACATCATTGTTGATAACGATGTAAGCCTGAATGTTTTCAGAGGGGCAGAAAACAGTAAAATGGCTGTTTTCATTTACTGCAATCTTAATGGAAACGTAGATGAAGATATGGTGTTTGCGACTGTTGAACTTAAGGTTAATGATGATGTGAAAGACGGAAATTATGAGCTTCCGTTTGCTGTTCTTGAATACGGCGGAATGGCATGCGCATACAATGATGAAATGAATGATCTTACTGACTCTGAACCTGAGTTCCACGGTGCGCTTATCAAGGTAAGCAGTGCTTCAGAAGAAACTATACCTGAAGAACAGCCTGAAGTATCTGAAAACGAGGAAACAGTACCTGAAGAACAGCCTGAAATAACTGAAAGTGAAGAAACACCGGCTCCGGCTGAAGAACTTCCGGTTATCGAAGAACCTGAAAAGCCAGTTGGACCAGGACATCACGGCCCTGCAGGTCCGGCAGCTCCTAAGCCTGATCACAGACACGACCATAAACACGATCACGCACCAGCTCCTAAGCCGGATGACCACAGAAACGATCACAAAAACAGCTACGAAAAGGCAGTTGAGAAGATCGCTGAAGATATCACAAATGTAATTACAGATGTTGCAAAGTTTATCTTTTCTTTATTCTAAAGAATAACAATTGTTACTGCTGTAACTGAAACGATGCCCACTCATTCGTAACGCACGGATGAGCGGGCATTTTGTATTTAATCATCACGATATATTGATTTTTTACTCTGCTTTATGATATAATTCACTATGTATAAGAGCGTGCGGGTCATTTGGGAATATAACTGATATTTTCTCTGTTTGCACCTGTCGACGGCGATTATTACGGCTGGATTAAAAAATCAGATCTCACTCTTGAATAAGTGCGTGATAATGAAAAGAGGAACAATATGAAAAAACATTCACTGAGAAAAAAGATAACGATCTTAACGGTTTTTACACTGCTTGCCTGCACAGGTGCAGACACTGCCTCGGCTGAGCCGGATACTTCCACTGAAGAGGGACAGAGAGCTGTTTCTATTATGGAAAAACTGTCTGAAAGAGGACATCCCGGCGATATAAACGGCGACGGTGTTATAAATGTTTTTGATCTTATGAGATATAAAAACAGCCTTATTGAGGAAAAGGGCTTTTACAGTACCGGAGAATCCGCCATCGATGTCAACGGTGACGGTTTGGTTGACGGAGTGGATATTACCGCTGTAAAGAGCGATATTTTAAAACAGTCAAAGATCTGGGCGTACAAAAGTGTGCCTAAAATGGACGGTTCCACTTCAGCTATCCCTCTCGAAGCAGGATTCAAATCAAAGATGCTCGGTGTTCCATACAGTGACGCTAAGCTTCTCGTCGAACATCATAAGACCCACGAATCATTTTCAATGCTGCTTTCCGGTGAAAACGACATGATATTCACTGTGCCGATATCGGAAGATCAGAAGAAGGCTGCAGACGAAGCAGGAGTAAAGCTTAATTTCGTACCGGTCGCAAAGGAAGGTTTCGTTTTCGTTGTAAACAAGAACAATCCGGTCGATTCACTTACAAGTGAGCAGATAAGAGATATTTATTCCGGAAAGATAACCAACTGGAAGGAAGTCGGCGGAAATGATGCGAAGATAATTCCTTACCAGAGAAACAAGGATTCAGGAAGCCAGAATTACATGACCGAATTCATGAAGGGCTATGACCTTATGAATCCGCCGAAAACACTGGTTCTGGGAATGATGTCATCTCTTATGGACGGAATTGCGGTCTACGACAACGCTGCTGATGCCATCGGCTATTCAGTTTATTCCTATGCAGCACAGATGTACGAAAATTCATCAGATACAAAGTTTATAGCAGTTGACGGTGTAAAGCCTTCAAGGGAGACTATGGCTGACGGAAGCTATCCTCTTCTCAGCAGTACATCGATAGTCTATACAGACAAGGCTTCACAGAACACGAAAGAGTTTGCAGAATGGGCTGTTTCTGAGGAAGGTCAGAAGACAGTGCTTGCGAGCGGCTATGTCCCGGTATGTGATATGGAATATCCGGAAGAGTTCATTCCTTATTATGCGAAGGGAACAGGTAAGGCAAAGCCGGCAGACTACAAACCAGCTGAAAAGTTTTCCAGACTGGCGTGGAGTGAGTCATGGAACAATGGTATGCCTGACGGAGATGCTCAGATATTCTGGCTTAAAAACAAGGAACTGCAGAAACAGATAAACAGTGACATTCATAAAACTGTATTCGGTGATAAAGCCTGTGTAATTCCGGGAAGCTGGCGTATGGATGTTACGATTTTCAACGGTATAATGAATATATGTTTCAGAAAAGGCGGAGAATATAATTATCGTACTGTTAAACTGGAAGGCGTATATAATTTAAATTACGATCTGAAAAACGGTAAAAAGCTGGAAAACTTCTCGGATCTGTTCTATAAAGATACTGATTTCGTACCTGCGGTAAGCGGCAGGGCAGCTGATATACTGGCCACAGAATGCAGCGATGTGATAAAAACAGATTATATAGGCCTTATGGGAAAGATGGATAACTTCTCTTTTGATAATTTCATCATGAAAAAGGACGGCCCGTATTTTGAATATGATCTGAGCGTTCCTTTCATTTCGTACTATGATGATATGGAACTGATCGACAGTATGATCACAGGCGAATATTTCGACTGCAGGGAACTGCTTGAATATAATACTGAAAACCGGTATGATGTTTATATCGACGAAGGTACTTATCCTGAATGGGAAAGACAATATAAATATGATGAGAACGGTGAACTCCGTTTTGACTATACTTCACGTTTCCATACAGCAGAGGAAATAAAGGAACGAAATGCGGTAATGGAACAGATCTATGAGAAGTATGCTGCAGAGACGAAATACCCAGTCGGACGTAATGCTGTTACCATTCATAAACCTGAAGAAACTAAGTCAGAGTTCAGCCTGAATGTTTACGAGCTGCATCTCAATGTGGCATCGATAGATAAAGCTCACCAGTACTGGTACGATCCTGAAACGCTGGACAGACTGCAGTTATCCGATATTTTCGGAGAAGACTTTGAAGAGTATAATGAATCCGGCGTTCTGATGAAT
This sequence comes from uncultured Ruminococcus sp., assembly GCA_902789705.1. Taxonomy (GTDB): domain Bacteria; phylum Bacillota; class Clostridia; order Oscillospirales; family Ruminococcaceae; genus HUN007. The sequence goes on along the minus strand of CADAPI010000057.1, from coordinate 16,969 downwards.
GTCGATTATAAAAAAGGTGACGTGAAAATATTTGATAAAAACAGCGGCAGGGATTTACTTATTAGTGAAATGCCTGAAACAATGAATACAAAGTACTTTGATAAGAATACTCGGGAAGAAATCAGTACGATAAAACAGCTTAAGGAAAAAGCTCTGGAAAAAACGAAGGTGCTTTATGCGAAGGATTATCCGGAAATCGGAAAACTGGATGAAAATCATGTGCATGTAACTGTCGGAGAGGAACGGCTTGTATTCCGCAAAGCAGTAATAGATACAGATATAAATGCGGTTACAGTATTCATCTTTGATACGGCGGATTTTGATAATATACTGACTACCTATATGTTTGATCCTGAAACGCTTGAGCCAATAGAGAAATCAGATGTGTTCGGAGAGAAATTTAAAAAATATGACGGACACGATTACAGTATCGCTTATATAAATCTTGACGGTGGAACAGTGTTCCTGTATGATGACGATGCGAAATTCTATACGGAGGATATAGATTTTGAAAAGCTGAATATGAAGTATATTATTCCGAAAGAGGCAGAAGTAATGGATCGCAAATGGCAGAAAAATGCTGTAGTCAGCGCCGGAAATGATGATGCTGTAAACAGTTACAAGGCAAACTATGTGACAGACTACGGTCCTGAGGAGGTTTATCTGCGGGTAAGTGCTGACACACCGGTAGAGATCACACACATCTGCAGTTCCCACGGAATATTATGGTTTGAATGCCGCGATGAGGATCATTATTATGGCTGGATACCATCCGGAAATGTAAAGCCGGATTTTAATGAAGAAGAGTATGCGTTTTATGAAAAGCATCAATTCCTTTTCCTTGACGAACGTCCGGTGGAATTGTATGCGTATGGTTATAACAGAGATGATATATTTGTGTATTCAGATGAATATATTTCAGAAACATCAGAAAATCCGGAAACTGAAATAACTGATCGTATAACAGAATACCGCAGACTTATTGCAAGAACAAAGTGTCAGTCACACGGAGAATGGTGGTACGAGTGCTGGGACGCAGACGGCAGGTATTACGGCTGGATAAGAGACAAAGTTTTAAGCCATGCATATCCGACATATTCATTTAATTCAAAATACATACCGATCACCGATATGCCGGCATCGATGGAACTCACACTTATGGGTAAGTCGTTCGGCGGAGCCGGCTGTTATAACGATTCATTTATTATGGAATTCGATGCAGAGGATCCGTTTAAAATGATCGAGGAGGATATTAAAGTCACTGCAACAGAATTCTGCTATTCACACGGAGAGCAGTGGTATAAAATTACGGATGCTGATTCGCCAGACGGATACTGCTGGGTCAATGCATGCTATTTTGTCGGCTGATTGACAACCCGATCAGGTTTTTCTAAAGATACACTGATTAAACCGGAAATCCGGCTTCGCCGGATTTCCGGAGGTGGGATTTGCGGGGCTTCGCCCCAGACCCCGCGCTGATTTATGAATAAATCAGCGTTTCCCTAAAACAAAAATACAACTTACAAGGGGGATTTAAATTATGATAACTCATCCGATCGAACCGGTATACGATAAGGCATCGAGAATACTCATTCTCGGAAGCTTTCCGTCGGTAAAGTCGAGGGAAGCAGGCTTTTTCTACGGGCATCCAAGAAACCGTTTCTGGAAAGTGGTTTCTTCCATATTTGAAGAGGATATTCCGCAGACGACCGAAGAAAAGAAGGCATTCCTTTTAAGAAATCACATAGCCTTATGGGATGTTATAGCATCCTGCGAAATAGAAGGCTCAGCTGATGCCAGCATAAAAAATGTCACACCGAATGATATTAACATAATACTTGCACAGTCAGATATACACGCGATCTACGTAAACGGAAAAACGGCTTTCCAGTACTACACAAAGTATACCCGTCCGGTTACGAACCGTCCTGCAGTCTGCCTTCCGTCAACAAGCCCTGCAAATGCAGCATGGAATCTTGAACTTCTCACCGAAGCATGGCAGTGCATAAGGGATGCTGCAAAGCCGGAAGAATGAGCTGAGAGGAATAAATAATAAGCGGATTAACTCCGCTGGTAAATATCGCTGCAGCCCGTAACATCCGTATTCCCGTTTTTTAGCTATAATTTGCGCAAAAGTATTTATTTTTCTGAAAATGTCTGATATAATAGAAGTGTATTTTATTTTTTAAGAAACGGGGGAGAAATTTGAACAGATATAAAAAACTCGTATCTGATACATTTGTCTTTTCGCTTGGCTCGTTCAGCTCAAAAATACTCAGTGTTCTGCTGCTTAAGCTGGTCACATCACATATGTCAGAAGACGCATATTCAGTTGCTACCAAGATCCAGACTCTTATTAATCTTCTCGGACCGGTGGCGTCACTCAGTCTGGCGGACAGTGTTCTGCGTTTCGGGCTTGATAAGTCACTTAGCAGGAAAAAAGTTTATTCAACTGCGGTAACTTCATCGCTTATAAGTATGGCGATCGGAATGATTTTTCTTGCCGTGATCGCCTCGATAGCCGGATTTAAACAGTATACGGGACTGATGATGGTATTCATGTTCACATCGGAATTCCGCTGGATCCAGCAGCAGCATCTCAAAGCCAAGGATTATATTAAGCTGTATACCGTTGACAGTCTTTTGTCTGTTGTGTCGCTTGTTCTTTTCACACTGCTGTTCATGGTAGTTTTCAAGCTCGATATTACAGGCTACATACTCAGCATAATTATGTCCGACCTTCTGTCGATACTTTTCCTTATGTATTTCGGCAACATACGGAAGGATTTCAGCTTTTCAGAATTTGATCCTGCAATCAAGAGCAAGATGTTCAGGTACAGCCTGCCTCTTATTCCGACAGCGGTACTCTGGTGGATAGTAAGTTCATCAGACCTGTTCCTTGTATCAAAATTCCTTGGTGATACTGTGAACGGCCTCTATTCATGTGCCTACAGAATACCGGCACTTATATCATTTGTTTCGGTAATATTCTTCCGTGCATGGCAGATGTCAGCCATTACTCAGTACGGAACGGATGAATACCGACAGTATTACAGCAAGGTAATGAGTGCCTACTCCGCGATCATGTTTGTCGGTTCGACAGGTATAATGCTGCTGATCCAGCCGCTTACAATGCTTCTTACCGGCGAAAAATTCTGGGAATCTTATAAAATGGCTCCGTTCCTTATAATTGCGTCGCTCATGCAGAGTTTCTGCAACTTCCTGAGCGGTATTTACAATGCAGCAGGAAGAAACGAGAAGTCGTTCTATACAAGCCTTGTTGCAGCACTAACGAACATTGTTCTGAACATTGTTCTTATACCGATGGTAGGTGTACAGGGCGCAGCTTTTGCAACTATGACAGCCTATGTTGTATGCTTTTTCATCAGACTTAAGGATACCCGCAGTCTGGTGGGTTACAAAGTCGAGTGGGAAAAGCTTATTATCAATTCAGTGATCATTCTTTTTATGGCCGTTATTATACTCGCCGATGCAGCTTTCATGAAGGTATGGCTGTTCATCGGATTCCTCGCAGCATGCGCGGTAAATGCTCCTTTACTTATCCAGACAGCTAAAAAACTCATGCACCGTGACGGCGATACCGCAGATGCATAAAACAAAAAAATCACCGCAGAGATCCGTTTAACCGGTCTCTGCGGTGAATTTTTTTATGTTATGATCAGTTGTTAAGTCCCCAGATGTTTCTTGCATATTCGTTTACTGCTCTGTCTGCAGAGAATATACCTGCACCTGCAATGTTGCAGAGAGACATCTTAAGCCATGTGTACTTGTCGTTGTAAAGTTCTGTTGAACGCTTCTGAGCCTTGCGGTAGGATTCGAAGTCAGCGAGTACCATGTACGGATCTGAGTTCACGAGTGAGTTTGCGATCTCGTTGAATGCACAGCCGTTTATGCCCTTGTACAGGCGGTTGACAGCCATCTTGATCGTGTTGTCAGATTCGAAGTAGCTCTTCGGATTGTATCCTTCCTGCTTCTTGGCTGCAACTTCTGCTGCGTTCATACCGAAGATAATGATGTTGTCATCGCCGACGGCTTCCTTGATCTCGATGTTTGCGCCGTCGAGAGTACCGAGTGTGATCGCACCGTTGAGCATGAGCTTCATGTTACCTGTACCGGATGCCTCAGTACCTGCCAGTGAGATCTGTTCGGAAATATCACTTGCCGGCATAAGTATTTCGGAAAGAGTTACCTTATAGTCTTCGAGGAAGTATACATTGAGCTTTTCAGATATCTTAGGATCTTTTCTGAGTTCCTGTGAAATGCTCCAGATCATCTTGATGATCTGCTTTGCAAGATAGTAGCCAGGAGCTGCCTTCGCTGCAAAGATGTATGTCTTAGGAGTGAAGTCGGCATCAGGATTTTCGAGGAGATAGTTGTAGTCAGCGATGATGTTGAGTGCATTGAGGTGCTGACGCTTGTATTCGTGGAGTCTCTTAACCTGAACGTCGAAGATGCTGTCAGGATCGATCTTGAAGTCGAGGTTGCAGTAGTTCTTGCAGTACTTAAGGAAGTTTTCCTTGTTTTCACGCTTTACCTTTGCAAGTTCGTCGAGAACGGACTTGTCATCCTTGAAGAGCGTGAACTTGCTTAGCTCGCTGCCGTCCTTTAAGAAGCTTGAACCGATCTTGTCGCGGAGAAGCTTTGTAAGACCCGGATTTGACTGGTAGAGCCAGCGTCTGTATGCGATACCGTTTGTAACGTTCTTGAATTTGTACGGATAAAGCTGATGCTCATCGGCGAAAACATCTGTCTTGATGATCTCGGAATGGAGCTTGGAAACACCGTTTACGCTGTGTGCTGTTGCAACGCAGAGAGTAGCAGTGTGGACAGTGTTGTTCTTTACGATGGACATACGGCTTGTCTTGTCGTAGTTGTTTTCTGTAAGGCTTGCGATCTTTGCGCAGTATCTGTTGTTGATCTCTACTATAATGGAGAAGATTCTCGGAACGATGCTCTTGAGGAGGTTTACATCCCACTTTTCAAGGGCTTCAGCCATTACAGTGTGGTTTGTGTATGCAAATGTATTCTTTGTGATATGCCATGCCTTGTCCCAGGTGTATCCGCAGTCATCGAGGAGAATTCTCATGAGTTCCGGAATTGCGAGGGTAGGATGTGTGTCGTTGATGTGGATGGCTACCTTGTCGTGAAGGTTTTCCAGTGTGCCGTAAACGGACATGTGGTTTGTAACGATGTCACCGATGGAAGCTGCGCAGAGGAAATACTGCTGTCTGAGTCGGAGTGACTTGCCTTCGAGGTGGTTGTCGTTAGGATAAAGAACCTTTGAGATAGCGTTTGCAATGCTGTTCTGTCCGAGTGCTTTTGCGTAGTCACCCTGGTTGAACATTGCCATGTCGAAGCTCGGTGACTTTGCAGTCCAGAGTCTCAGTACCGAAACACCTTCGCTGTCGTAGCCTGAAACGTACATGTCGCACGGAACGGCGATAACAGTGCTGTAGTTCTGGTGTGAAATGTGGTGGTACTGGCTGTCCCAGTATTCGTGAAGTTCGCCTTCAAAGTGAACTTCGATAGCCTTTTCCGGCTTAGGATCGAGCCATACATCACCGCCCGGCATCCAGTTGTCAGGAAGTTCTGTCTGCCAGCCTTCGTCGATCTTCTGCTTGAAAATACCGTATTCGTAGCAGATCGAGTAGCCCATGGCAGGAATGCACTGTGTAGCCATGGCATCGAGGTAGCAGGCTGCGAGTCTTCCGAGACCGCCGTTTCCGAGACCTGCGTCCGGCTCGTTTTCATATATTTTATCGAGGTTGATCTTGTATTCCTTGAGAATGCTTCTTACGTCCTCCACGATTTCGAGATTGTAAAGGCTTGTCTTGAGCGAACGGCCCATAAGGAATTCCATTGAGAGGTAGTATACCTGCTTCTTTCCCTCTGAGTTGATCTTGTTGTTGAAGCTGTTTCTCTTTTCACTCAGATAATGCATTACAATAGTAGAAAGTGCATTGTACACCTGAGCGTCGGAAGCATCATTCGGCGTGATGTTGTAGTCAGTCTTCAGTACTTTCTCAAGCTCGTGCTTGATATAATCCCTGGTCATCTTTTTCATCTTTCTTCTCCGTTCTCCGGTCCTTTGATGTTCGTTTCCCCCTGGCTGATATACAGACTGATGTATATTAGTCAATATGATATATAACATGCGATACCGGTCATTTATAATCAGTGATATGTATAAAAATCACTATACATATAATTATACACGAATTAAAGCCTGAATTCAATAGTTTTATGTGCACAAATTAAAGTGAATTAATCTGTTATAATATAAATAGTGTAACGCCCTGCTTACGGGCCTTCATAATATTTTTAATCCAGGTAAAAAAATCAGACGGTATTTTGCATACAGATTTCTCGTCGTAAGTGTGCATATCTACAAATCGAAAATATGAATACGAAAAATTTATATTAACTATTGACAGCGGTATTCCACAGTGCTATACTGTGAACAGAAGATAAATCACGGGCCTCCAAAAAGGCTCACATATTTATTTTCATCTGACCTAAACATCTGATAACATCTCACTCTTCCGTCTTACTAAAATTTTCGCATATGATTCATAATGATCTGACTTTTCAATTCACTACTCACTGAATATAATAGAAAAATTTAATTATTGGGCAAACCTGCTGAAAGGCAGGGACGCAAAGCTAACGGGTCTAAACCGAATAAAAGGGTATGACAGCCAGCTGCACAATTTTTAAACGACCCTTAAGAACGGACGTTTATGGTTGGAAATAAAGGCTGATACCAAAAGTATCAGCCTTTTATTAATTTTAATGTTAATTTAATGAGTAGAATCAGGGAAATGGAGGATTCACTATGAAAAAAGGATTTGCAAAATTTATAAGCGGCCTGTTGTCGGCGGCTTTCACATTTAATTTTGCAGCTCCGTCTGTATTTGTTATGGCGTCTGTGGATGACACCATAGCAAGTTTAAGCGAGACGATCAAGACGGGACTTCAGAATTATGAAACTGCTATCGACATAAGCAAGTTTGAGATGGCACCCGACCAGGACAATATTTCGAGAATAAGCGATGTTCTTGGTTACGTAAGAAAGATGCCTGATATGTTCTGCATAGGCTTTGAGGATACAATTTCGATCCAGCCGGAATACGCAGCAGACGGAAGCATAATTCTCAGCAAGATCAAATTCACCTATACAAATACACGCGAAGAAGCTAATGCTCTTCTTGAAGAACTTGGCACCAAGATAACAGAAGTTATTGACGAGACCATAACTCCGGGAATGACGGAGCTTCAGAAAGCACTTAACCTTCATGACTATCTTGTACTCAACACGGTATACGATACAGAAGGAACAATAGAAGACAGAGACGGCGGTTCATCCGCTTATGATATTCTCATCTGCGGAAACGGTGTCTGCGAAGGTTACGCACAGGCGTACAACATGCTCCTTGACAGAGTCGGTATCTCATCCATAATGGTAACAAGCTACGACATGAATCATGCATGGAACCTTGTAAACATTGATAATGAATGGTATCATGTAGATACTACATGGGATGATCCGGTTCCTGATGCAAAGGGCAGAGTAAATCACAAATACTTCCTGCTTTCAGATGACGAGATCAGAACTACAAATCCTGATGTCGGCAGAAATTACATCCACGACAAGTGGGACAGCAAGGGGATAGAAGCTACTTCCAGGAAATATGACCACGCTTTCTGGCAGACAGTCGGCACTGAGATCTTTACAAGAGGAGATCAGTGGTACTACGTAAGCGGCGAAGGCGAGTACAGCAGATATACAGAATCCACAGGCGAAACTGACAGTTTCGTAAGTCTCTGCGACGAGAACTGGTATGTGTGGGGTCAGTATTCAGCATACTGGGCAGGCAAATACATCAGCCTTATAATCACAGGAGACAAGGTTTTCTACAACTCTCCTACACAGATATACAAGATGTCCCTCGACGGCTCCAACAAGGAAGCTTTCGGAAACTATATCAACCCGTCGGAAACTAACGGTTATGTTTACGGGCTGAGACTTGACGGCGACAAGATATATGCAGTTATCAAGCAGGAACCTTCTGATGAAGGAACACTGTATGAAGCGGCAGACGTTAATTTTGAAGGACAGAGAGTAAGCATTATCGATTCTCTCGAAGGCGCTATCAGACAGATGGCAGACGGTGAGTCCAGAGAATTCGATCTCAGCGGTCCTGATACAGAAAGCATCCTTCCGGCAGCAGCCATCGATGCAATGAGAAACAGAAACATCAGGATATCCCTTGACCTCGGCGATTACAGCTGGAACATAAAGGGCAATGATGTTACTGCTGAAGAAGCAAAAGACCTTAATCTTGAAATAAAGAAAGATCAGGGTGCTATCCCTGAAGAAATGCTTGCAGCAGTTGCAGGCGTAAACAAATCTGTTATTGAACTGGATCTCCAGCATGAAGGTGAGTTTGGTCTTAAGGCTAACATCAACTACGATCTGGGTGAACAGTATATCAATAACGTAGCTGTTCTTTACAGCTACGACCTTGCAGGCGCGAGAATGGCTAAGGTCAACACAATGATGGTAGACTCAAACGGTGGTCTCCAGATAGACGTTGACCAGAGCGCAAGCTACGCACTTGTTCTGTGGGACATTCAGAGCCCGCAGGACCCTATAATACAGGCTCCGGTTAAGCCGCCTCAGGAAGAGGCTCCGGCTGAAACAACAGCTGAGGCTCCGGCCGTAACAGAAGTGACTTCTGCTGAGACATCAAGCTTCTGAAACATCATTAACAGCAACTGAAACAACTCAGACCACAACTACTGAGATGACAACAGCTGTTGACGTTACAGAACCAGCTGAAACAGCAGCTGAGACTCCTGCAGTTACTGAAACTACAGAGATCACACCAGCATCTGCTCCTGAAGAATTCAACAAAACAGCCAAGGGCGACCTCGACGGCAGCGGCAAAGTGGATCTTTCAGATCTTACAACACTTGCTCTCTACCTTTTAGGTGAAGCTTCACTCACAGATGCACAGCTTGAGATCGTTGATGTTACAGGCGACGGCTTAGTGGATCTTGCAGATCTCGCTACAATAAAGCAGTTCCTGGCACATAAGATCGATCGCTTCTGATAAGGAAACCATTAAGACATTTTCAAACAAATAGTGTTTTTCTCATATTTCCTTGGGAAACGTCCCCTGCTCCACAAGAGCAGGGGCGTTTTCTTTGTGTATGAAAATTCATGTTGCTTTTTAGGCCCGGATGCCGGAAGGACTGACCGGACTGCCGGATCTGCTGGATCTTTTCGCCGAAGCCGGAAATTACGTGGTCAGTGTATGATTTTCATACGTTAAAATGCTTATATGGCAATGGTTCTAAGTGTGCATATATACAAATATATTCTATATCCACGAAATGAATATATATAACATTGACAATACGCGCTTACTGTGGTATACTATATATATGGAAAACTCCGAAGGTTAACGCTCCGGAGGAGGAAACATGAAAAACGAATAATTTGGCAAACCTGCCGAAAGACAGGGACGCAAAGCTAACGGGTCTAAACCAGACAGAATGGTATGACAGCCAGCTGCACTTTTTGAACGAACCTAAAAAGGAAGTTCAGACTGGAAACAGAGGCTGGTACCAAAAGTACCGGCCTTTTCTTGTACTATCAGGAATGTTCTGTGACCATGGGAGACGCTGATTTATTCATAAATCAGCGTGGGGACCGGGGCGAAGCCCCGTAAATCCCATCTCCGGAAATCCGGTGAAGCCGGATTTCCGATTTGATCAGTGTTTTTCAAGAATATGAGAATGATGACAGGAGGAATTACGATGAAAAAATTCGCAAAATTATTAAGCAGCTTCGTTTCAGCTGCTCTTGCGGTTAATTTTATTGCTCCTGCAGTGTCAGTAGTTATGGCAGATACCGATAACACAATCTCCAGTCTGAGCGAGACGATAAAAGCAGGACTTCAGAATTACGACGCTGCGATCAACGTGAGCAGTTTTGGTCTTAAGGTGGATAACGAGGAAAACAAGGCTGAAAGCATAAAAAGAATAACCGAATCCATTTCCTATGTAAGAAAAATGCCTGATATGTTCAGCGTTCAGTATGAGACTTCAATGTCGATCCAGATCGGATACGGAGCAGACGGTGCATATATCATAAAGGACATAGTTATAAGATATACAAATACCAAGGAAGAAGCAGATGCACGTCTTGCGGAGGTTAATGAAAAGATCGATGATATCATCGCGAAAAACATTACTCCTGGTATGACAGAGCTTGAAAAGGCACTTAATCTTCACGATTATCTGGTTCTTAATACTTCATACGATCTCGATCAGTCAGTTCCTGATGTGTATGACGGATATACAGCATATGATATTCTCATCTGCGGCAACGGCGTATGCGAAGGATATGCGCAGGCGTACAACATGCTTCTTGAAAAGGCCGGCATGTCTTCAATAATGGTAACCAGCGACAGCATGAACCATGCATGGAATCTTGTAAATATAGACGGTGAATGGTATCACGCAGACGTTACCTGGGACGATCCTGTTCCTGATGCAAAGGGAAGAGCAGGCCACGGATATTTTCTCCTTTCGGACAAGGCATTTGCAGCAGCAAAGCCTGAAGCGGGAAGAAACCGCGCACATACAGACTGGAACAGCAAGGGTATCAGTGCCACATCTGAAAAATACGACAATGCATTCTGGCAGACAGTAAGCACTGAAATATTCACAAGAGGTGATCAGTGGTACTTCATAAACAAAAACGGCGAATACAGCAGATATACAGAGTCCACAGGAACAGTTGACACATGGATAAGCCTCTGCGAAGAGAAATGGTACGTATGGGGTCAGTATTCAGCTTACTGGGACGGCAAATACATGAGCCTCATAGTTTCAGACAACAAGGTTTACTTCAACACTCCGACACAGCTTTACTCAATGAATCTTGACGGATCTGAAAAAATGGCTGTAGGAAACTACATCAATCCTTATGAAACAAACGGCTATGTTTACGGACTTAAGCTTAATGACGGCAAAATATATGCGATCATCAAGCAGAAGCCGGAAGATCCGGGCACACTGCATGAAGTTATAGCAGTAGCTGATGCAGGAATAGATGTTACACATAAGGTATCATTCATCGAAAGTCTGGTAGACATGATAAATGCAATGCCGGACGGCACATCAGGAAAATTTGACTTCAACGAGGAGACAGTTCTTCCTTCGGAAGCAATAGATGCAATGAGAGACCGTGATATCAGAATAACTTTTGATCTCGGTGAATACAGCTGGGATATAAAAGGAAAGGATATCGGTGCGGAGGAAACAGGAGATCTTAATCTTGAAATAAAAAAGGATCAGGGCGTTATACCTGATCAGATGCTGAAATCAGTTTCACGAAAGAACAGTTCGATAATTGAACTCGACCTCCAGCACGAAGGCCTTTTCGGACTCAAAGCCAGCATAAACTATCTGCTCGGATCACAGTTCTGCAACAACATAGCAGAGCTCTACACATACAACAGCAAAGAGTCAAAGATGGATAAAATGAATACAACACTCGTTGACTCAAACGGCAGCCTGCAGCTTTCACTCGAACAGTCTTCATGCTATGCGCTGGTACTCAACAATGCATATGCACCGATGGAAACAGTGACTGCTCCGCAGGAAACAACAGCATCTGAGACCATTTCAGAAACAGAACCGGCTGTTACAGAAACAGAAGCACCGGTGCTCACAACAGCTCCGGAAGTTACAACAGTTCCTGAGACTACAACAGCTTCAGAAACTGTAATGACAGCAGAGCAGACCACAGTTTCAGAGACTTCCGCTCCTGAGGAAACAACAGTTCCTGAAACAACTAAAGCAGCTGAAACTTCAGCATTAACTGCTGCGGAAGCGACAACACCGGCAGCCACTGAAGCATCAAAGCAGACAACACCGGCAGTTACAACACCTGCAGAACAGACAACGCCTGCAGAGACCACACCGGTTACAGAAAAGCCAGAACCGGAAGGCGTCATCGGTGACCTTGACGGAAACGGAAGGATCGATATTTCAGACCTTACAACAGTTGCACTCTATCTCCTTGGCGATGTAAAACTTAACGAAACTCAGTTAAAGTTCGCAGACGTTGACGGTGACGGAATCGTAGGACTTACAGATCTTGCAAGGATCAAACAGTTTATCTCGCACAAGATCGAGAAGTTATAAGCAAGCGCTGATCATCACTGATCAGCGCGGGGGACCGGGGCAAAGCCCCGAAGATCCGCCGCTTATTCAGACATTTCCAACATAGTGTTTTTCTCATATTTCCTTGGGAGGCGCCCCTGCTCTAAACAAGCAGGGGCGCTTTCCTGGTGGGCTGCCGGAGGCAGCCAACTCAAAAACCCGCATTCTGTCCGAATGCGGGTTGAAAACGGAACGTTTATCTGCCGTTCTGAATTCTTTGTATCACTTGCTAAAACTGCGTATCTATGATATACTTAATACAGATAAACAACGTAAATTCGTAATATGACAGGAGGCGTTTCTAAATGAATATGGTTTCAGTAGAGATTAGTATTCCGCATGATATGGCAGTTCTTATGGAAAATCAGAGTGACCGGATGACATTTGAAAGAAATGCCATGATGATTTATCCTTATATCCACAGTCTGCAGATTTCCCATGGCAGAGCGGCTGAGATACTCGGAGTTTCAAAACTTGATCTTATTGATTTTTACAACAGTATGGGTCTTTCGTATCTTGACCAGAGTGAGGAAGAACTTGAAGAAGAACTCCAGACTTTCAGAGCTTAATGTTGCTTTGGAAAAATTGAAATAATTTATTTTTAACCGGCTGTACGCGATTTGTGCAGCCGGCTTTTTATGGTGGGCTGCCTCCGGCAGCCAGTAGAAAACCCGCATTCTGTCCGAATGCGGGTTGAAAACGGAGCGGTTATTCAGTTTTTATATGACTATTGCCAAATCCTCCGGAATAAGCTATACTTTAAAATAGGGTTGTTACGTAAAACAAAAGGCCATACTTATTCAGAGTCAGGAGTTTTTATAATGAAAAGAATTTCAGTAATATTATCGTTCTGTGCGGCAGCTGCAGTTATGCTTTGCGGGTGCGGAAACAGCGGAAGTACAACTACTGTAATAAATGACAGCGCGGCTGATAACGGCGCTTCCGGAGCGGATGTTACGGAGAATGCTGAAGAGACGGCAGCTGATGACGGAGAAAATGAGGATTCGGTTTTCTACGGCTATAAAAGCTTTGAGTTTGATCTGCATGCTGGAGATAAAACATACAAACTTGACCTCGGTGAGATCGATATGCTTCCGCCTTATTATGATGTCTATAATGATAAGATATATGTGTTCTGCGAATCCCTTGACGGAAAAGCAAGTGTAGCAGTTATACCTTCGGAAGATCCGGAAAGCCGTGAGATCATTGAGCTTCCGGACTGTCCGGTAAAGTTCAATGACGTTGATCCGCCGTTGATGCAGGCTGAAAATACGATCGTGGGTATGACTCTGGGAATGACACTCTATAAATATAACTGGGCGGAAGGCAGTTATTCAGAAGCCGAGATCCAGGGCGGATGGGGAATGGCGACTGACAAAGAAGGAAACGTTTATGTTCTCTGCAACGGTCAGGACGGAAAAAAGAACATTCAGAAATTTGATGCGGACCTTAAACCCGTTTATACTGCCGATGTAACAGCCGAGGAAACGTTTGTTGATTACATAAATGTTGATGAAAATGATGAGCTGGCGGTTTATCATTACAACATTGAAGAGGACAGAATGGACTGCGATGTTATTGACAAAGAAACAGGCAAAACGGCTGAAACACGTGAGAACGTGATCTTTGATCCGGAAGCTCCCCTGAAAACTTCTGACGGTACGGAGATCTGGCTTGAAGCGGATGCAAAGTAAACTCACCGAAAGTAATATAAGTTGATATTCAAGGATTAATTGAAAATCAAAAAACGTTTAGCTTGAAATGGTTAATGAAATATTTTATGAAAAAATTTTATTCTCTATTGACAAGCAAGGGTAAAAGAGTTATAATTGTAAAGGCTTAAAACTTTACAAACTAATTCAGAGGAGGCAAAAAGATGGCAAAAAATCTTGATTATGCGGTTCTTCTGGATTATTATGGTGATCTTCTTACAGAAAAGCAGCGCGATATCATGCAGCTTTACTACTATGAAGATCTGTCACTTTCTGAAATAGCTGAAAATGAGAACATCTCGCGTCAGGGCGTACACGACGCAATTAAGCACGCTGAGCAGTATCTCGACGAATTCGAAGAGAAAATGGGACTTTTCAGAAAGACGAAGGTAATGCACGACATGATAAATGCAATCAGAAGCTGCACTGCCGAATACCGTGAAAAATACAGTTACCAGAAAAATATTTCTGAGTACACCGGTAAAATACTTAAAATAGTGGACGAAGGCGATGAGCTCTTCGGCTGATCAATATAAAATAAGGGAGGCTTCTTCGGAAAATGGCATTTGAAGGTTTATCTGACAAACTGAATAACGTTTTTAAACGTCTGAAGTCACGTGGAAAACTTACAGAGGCTGATGTAAAAGAGGCCATGCGAGAAGTACGTCTTGCTCTCCTTGAAGCGGACGTAAGCTATAAGGTAGTAAAGGACTTTGTGGCAAAGGTTTCGGAAAGAGCTGTCGGCGAGGACGTTCTCAAGAGTCTTACACCTGCACAGATGGTCGTTAAGATCGTAAATGAAGAACTCTGCAGCCTCATGGGTAACTCCAACGCGAGAATAAACATGCCTTCCAAGCCGCCATGCATCATCATGATGTGCGGACTTCAGGGTTCAGGTAAGACAACTCACTCAGCAAAACTTGCAAAATACTTCAAGTCACAGGGACACAGACCAATGCTGGTTGCCTGCGACATTTACAGACCTGCTGCTATCGACCAGCTGAAGATCGTCGGCGAAAAAGCTGAAGTAAAGGTCTTCGAAATGGGTCAGACTGATCCTGTAAAGATAGCAAAGGAATCAGTAAAATACGCTAAGGACTACGGTCACGACATCGTAATTCTCGATACCGCCGGCCGTCTCCACATAGATACTGAGCTCATGGATGAGCTTAAAAACATCAAAAAGGAAACAACTCCAAGCGAAATCATGCTTGTAGTCGATGCGATGACAGGTCAGGACGCAGTTAATGTTGCCAAGGCCTTCGACGACGCTCTCGGAATCGACAGCGTACTCATGTCAAAGCTCGATTCAGATACAAGAGGCGGTGCGGCACTGTCTGTACTGTCCGTAACAGGTAAGCCGATCAAGTTCGTCGGCATGGGCGAAAAGCTCGATGACTTCGAGCAGTTCCATCCTGAAAGAATGGCATCAAGAATCCTCGGCATGGGCGACGTGCTCACACTCATTGAAAAGGCTGAGAGTGCTGTTGACCTCAAGGATTCAGAAAAGCTGGCAAAGAAGTTCACAGAAAACACCTTTGACATGGAAGACTTAAGAAATTATCTTCTTCAGATCCAGAAGATGGGTTCGATAAAGAGCCTTCTCGGAATGCTTCCGGGTATGGGCGACAAGGTCAAGGACATTGACGTGGACGAAAGACAGTTCCAGCGTATCGATGCAATAATCACTTCGATGACGCCTGCGGAACGCGCAAAGCCTTCGATCATCAATCCTTCAAGAAAGAAGAGAATTGCAGCCGGAAGCGGTATGAAGGTTGAGGACGTAAACAGACTGCTAAAGCAGTTTGAACAGATGCAGAAGGTTATGAAGCAGTTTGGCAATTTCGGCAAGGGAAAAGGTCCTTTCTCTTCAAAGCGTATGAAAAAGCGCATAGCGGGAATGAACCTTGATAAAATGCCTGACATGCCGGCAGATGCAGACCTTAAGAGTCTTATGAAAAAATGATATTTATGCTTAGTGCATTAATATAAAACAAATCTTGTTCCGGAGGTGAAATTAAAATGGCAGTAAAGATCAGATTAAAGAGAATCGGTGCTAAGAAGGCTCCTTTCTACCGTGTTGTTGTTGCTGATTCAAGATACCCAAGAGACGGCAGATTCATCGAAGAGATCGGATACTATGATCCAACTAAGACACCAAGCGTTATTAAGATTGACACTGAAAAGGCTGACAAGTGGATCAAGAACGGTGCACAGCCAACTGAAACAGTTAAGAAGCTCATCAAGAACGCTCAGGCTTAATTAATTGATTTTATCTTTCTGATACAGACTTATAAGTCTGTATCTTAAAGATCAGATCGTTTACGAGGGACGGTGCTTTTTAAGTGCCGGTTTATAATAAGGAGAAAAAATATGAAAGAACTGCTTTTAGCAATAGTTGAAGGTCTTGTTGAAAACAAGCAGGAAATAACTATATCAGAAGACGCACCTAATGAAGAAGGTGTAATTGTTTATCATCTTCACGTAGCTCAGGATGACATGGGCCGTGTTATCGGCAAGCAGGGAAGAATAGCAAAGGCTATCAGAACTGTATTACGTGCAGGTGCTGCAAGAAACAACTCAAAGGTACTTCTTGAAATTGAATAATTTTTAAGAATTACAAGTTAAACACGAAAATAATACTGCCAGATCAGTTTGATGACATCTGGCAGTTTTTTTGATAGAAACGGGTGGTACAACATGTCAGATAATTATCTTGAAGCCGGAAAAATCGTTAATGTTCATGGCCTCAGAGGAGACGTCAAAATTATGCCGTGGTGCGACAGCGCCGATTTCCTCTGCGAGTTTGAATATCTCTATCTTGACCGTGAGGGCAAAAAGGAACTTGAGGTCGAAAACGCAAGAGTGTTCAAAAACATGGTCATTGCAAAGTTTGCAGGGATAAATACCGTTGAGGAAGCTGAAAAGCTCAGGGAAAAGGTGCTTTATCTCTCGCGTGATGACGTTGAACTTGACGAGGATACCTATTTTATAAA
>CADAPI010000056.1 GCA_902789705.1 uncultured Ruminococcus sp. | reverse complement strand
CCGATGGCTATTGACACAGCCATGTACGGCAAAGATACCGGATCCGCAAAGGATATGATGGCATTAAGAAGCAAACCACAGATTGCACCGGCAATAGGTCCCAGTACAACTGCAGCAAGGATTGTTCCAATCGAATCAAACCAGAAAGGAATTTCATAGCCCGAGGCTATAGTCCTTCCCAGCAGGTTTAGACTGACGCATATGACGATAACAAACCAACCTACCCATGATTTAAGTTTATTATTCATGCTATCCTCAAAATTGATGGCACAATCAAACAAAACGCAGCTAAATATAGATATGCGTACTCACAATAATTTTATCACTATTTCGAACGTTTTCCCAACGGTTAATTGTGAAATATCTATTAAAAAAACGTCAAACAATCGGCACGTATGCGCGATCTTTGACGTTTACAATTTGTTAACAATTAATTAAAAGAATAGTTACTTCAAATCATCTTTTAGACACATTAGCTTGTTAATATAATATTGTCAGATGAGTTAAGACAATACCAAACAAAAACTTTTTCATAATATGCCAGGTAAGGAAGCTTACCTGGCATCCTCCCTTTTATAGGGCTTTTTTTATTTATAGGATTACTTCTGTGTTCCCTGAAGGAATTTCTCAAGATCTGCTACAGCAGACTCCTCATCACTTCCCTCTGCAATAACCGTAACCTCCTCACCGGAAGACAGGCTTAGTGTCATCATTCCCATGATGCTCTTTGCGTTCACCTTCTTGGACTGAGCCTCGATGTGAACAGTGCTGTCATACTTACTTGCAAGCTGTACAAGTTCCGCAACAGGTCTTGCCTCAAGTCCTCTTGGGAGCTTAATTTCGATAGATTTTGTGATCATAATATCCTCCTTAAGATCTCAACTTGTCCGCCAGCTCTGAGAGCTTGCGAAGCCTGTGGTTAACTCCTGACTTACCCACGGGCGGGTCGAGAAATTTACCAAGTTCCAACAACGTTGCATCAGGATGCTCAAGTCTGACCTCTGCCATTTCCTTAAGTCCTTCCTGAAGTTTACCAAAACCATAGTGGTCTCTGATATAGGTTATATCTTCTACCTGCTTGGTAGCAGCATTAACTGTCTTGGTGATATTGGCCACCTCACAGTTTACCTTCCTGTTGATGGAGTTTCTCATCTCCTTGAGAATCCTTAGGTTCTCAAGATTCATCAGACTGACCGGCGCCTCCATTATATTCAGAAGATCCACGATTCCGGATCCCTCTTTAATATAGAGAACATAGTACTTCTTGCGCTGTACTATCCTGGCCTCAATGTCAAAGCTCAGGGTCATGTCAGCCAGTTGCTGCGCCAACTCCGGAGTGCTGCATACATACTCCAGATGATACCCTTTATTGGGGTCGCTGATAGAGCCGATGCACAAGAATGCGTCTCTCAGAAATGCCCTCTTGCAGCAGGAATTTCTGGTGACCATCTCGCTCACTTTAGCACCTGTTTCTCTCAGGTTTCCATTCTGATCCATCAGCCTGATCGCCATTAAAACGGATTCCACATCATGCTCTGAGTCAAGGACAGGGCGGTAGATTCGGCCTCCGGCCTTAACATCGGGAATCCCCTCTAAAATGCTAGTAACTATATTAAATGCTTTTTTTAATAATGTAAAGAACTTTCTAAGCACCTGTGCGTTATCCGCCTGCAGGTAAAGCACCGTATTTCCTGCATTATCGGCTTCCACATGGCCTATGCAGGTAACGATGGCCGAGATTTCAGCCAGCTGACAATGCCTGGATGATGCGATGCGCTTTGAGAGTTCCTCTTTTACCTCCGAGGAAAAAGACATATCTCACCTTGCCTGTTTAACGTCCCTATGAGACAGATTAAGTCCGTAGTTACCGCCGGATGCCTTTAGTCTCTCGTAAACCTCATTGGCGATGGTAACACTTCTGTGCTGACCGCCGGTGCAGCCAATAGCTACCACCAGCTGATACTTGCCCTCCTGAACATATCCCGGGATAAGGAAGTTAAGCATATCTACGAGCTTGTCCACAAATTCAAGGTTCTGCTCGTTCATCGGCTTGTCTGCAAACTTTTCGAGTTCGTCCATGAGCATATCACGGAGAATCATAACTTTATGCATAATTTAACTCCTTTCTCAGAACACACGTCGAATGCCGACGTAATCAACTGTCAAGTTTGCGTTCTGTACATCAACTGCCTGAGTAGACGTGTTACGTACCGAAATACTTTCACATCCGCAAAGGCTCGGAACGGCGACGATTATCTCAGCGCCTATGTTTGCAAAGTCACCGACGGCCGCCGGTGTTACAATCATTGTACTGCTCGGATCTGCTTCACCGTCAATCGAGATAGTAAGCTGTATCGGCTCGACAGTTCCGCCCTCTGAAATCGCTATATTACCGTGAAATGTCACGTTATACAGTGTTTCATAAACCCTTCTGCAGCCGCATCCACAACCGCATGAGCTTCCACCTGCATTGTTGGCAAGTCGGAAAATGCCGGATTCATCCCTGTGAAATACAAGTCCTGTCCTGCATGGTACAGGTGATTCTGTAAAGATAACCGGCGCGTTAGCTGCTACTGTCTGTAATGCGTTAGCTGAATATTCGGCAGCCATATTGCCACCTCCTATCAAGCGTTAAAGCCATTGCAGCCACATCCGGCAACGTTCTGCGCGCACGTGAAAATCGGGGTATTACCGTACACAGGCTGTGACGGGATAGGACAGCTGCGGAGTTCTGAAACAAGCTGATTTGCTGTTGTTGCCTGCGCAGCTCTCAGTTCAGCAGTCTGTGCTGTCTGTGATGCCTGCATATTCGCAAATGTGAGCTGTGTTCTTAAGCTGTCGTTCTCGCGCTTGTATCCGTCAAGTTCAAGCTGACAAAGCTTGTCGAGAATAGCCTGTGTGTTCGCTGTCGAGTTCGCTCTTGTTGCGCATTCTTCCTGTGCAATAGTAAACTTCACGTCCTGTGTTGCCGCTCTGTTGTCGCAGCAGCACTGTGCAAGCTGTGCCTGTAATGCTGTCAGGCCCTGAGTATTTGCAGTCTGTGCTGCAAAACTGCGTTCAAGATCAGAAAGCTGGTTCGCATACATCTGCTGTGCAAGCGCGTTCTGTGCATTGCTGATAGACGCTGTCACGCCGTTTACAGAATTGTTCACAGAATTAAAGCCGTTACAGAGTGACATCTGGATATCGCCTGTAGCGCCGCAGAGCTGTGTGCTTAAGCCGCTGATGCCGTCACGTACTGAGGTGATGCTGTCGGAAAGCTGTGCGTTCTGGAATCCGCTCGCAATGTTTGCGTTGATTCCGTTCTGACCATTCCAGAGCCACTGGAAGTCAGAGTTTCCGTATCCGCCGCCGAAACCACCGCCGAAGCCGTTACCAAACATTCCGAATAAAAGAAAAAGAATGATAAGGCTTCCCCAGTCGTTGCCGAAACCCATGCCGCCCCCGTTGTTGTAAGGGTAAGCAGCATAACCTCCGGCCGGAGATACGAGCATAGTTGTGCTTACGCCTTCGTTTTCGCCAAGTGCCATAATTATTACTCCTTTTGTAGTAAGATTTATACTGCCGTCTTAATGACGGTTGTATACTGCTAAGATGTTGATAAGTTTAAAAGTTCGTTAAAAACGGAGAAGTTTTCTTTATTTATTAAAGCATCCTTGTATCATTTGCATGAATTGAGGATTGTTCTGCAGCTGTTTCGCCTGTGCCGCCGCATTGTTGTACTGCTGCTGAGAAATGCCGCCGGAATTCATCATGTATTGGATCATATCTGCCGGTGAATTCATTGCATTCTGAGGCGGAATCCGCATTCCCCTCTGCTGGAAAAATGCCGCCGGATTCTGCATGAATTGCATAAAGCTCTGCATTGTGTTAGGATTCATCATTTTTTACACTCCTTTTAATCGCCGGCTTTGTTTCCTTCTGTTCAGGAATTAAAGACCGTATGTTTTTAAGCTCCGCCGAGACAGCGTCTCTCAGCGCTTCAAGCTGTGCCAGTGTAGCATAAGGCTCTGCCGGTTCAGGCTGAGGCACAGGCTGTTCCTGCACGTTCTGTGCGGCCGTAACGTCGTCCTCAAATATGATCCGTGCTTTTCTGAATATCGGCTGGTCAAGCTGAGAAAATCCCATGGTTTTTTCATAAAGATAAGGCCCGTTTTCGTCGCGCATGGTCACGGTATAGCCGGGAGCCACGGGATAACGCCTCGCTTCGTCTTCGTTAGCAACGGAAACTATTCCGCCGCTTCTTATCTGCTGCGGAGCCGGCTGCTGTCCAGTGCCGTACATGTTCTGCATCGGCTGATAAAACGACGGATAACCGTACTGCGGAAGGATCATTTATTTTTCTCCTCGCGTTCAAAATAATAGCTCGGAACCAGTGTGCCGGAATCCCATGTGTCATAGTAGTTTCCGTCAATCACTGCAACGACGTGTGAGCCTGTCGCTACTATGTATGTGCCGGACTTATGATCTGCCGCAAAATCTGCGATCGTGTAGCAGTCCGGACAGGTATTCGGAAGCACATGCGGTTTGAATCCATAATCTTTGAGGTACTGTTCCCACACAGCATTTGTGTCACCCCACATGGCTTTTTCAAGGCCTTTAACCGTGAGTTCCATATATACTTTCTCCCAGTCCGTGTCGAGCGCCTTGCAGATAGCTCTGATCACACAGTCGCCCGTATTGATCCCTCTCGGATTAGGATTATACTCGATAAACATAATCGCACCGCCTTTCTTTCCCTCATTATGGCATAAAAACAACCTGCCTACAAGGATGTAGGCAGGTTGTCTGGAGGTTATATTCAGGTCAATTTCGGGTTAATTTCAGGTCAATTTTCAGCCGGTCAGTTTGCTTTTTCACAATCGACCGGACATATCGCGGAGACATATCAACTATCTCTGCGATTTTCTCATATGTGTAACCGTCTATCAGTTTCATTTTCATAATGTAACGGTCACGCTCGGAGTGGATGTGTTCGCTGATAATTTCAGCAATTTCTGAGTTCGTTAGTGAAATGTAATGCTGCATTTGTGACACTCCTATCTATTCAATTGTTAATGTTTTTCTTCCTTTTTGCTTTTTCTTAATAAAGATTTACAGTTCCAGAGTGCTGTAAGTGTGTTTATTCCGGCAATGCCGTCAGGATCAAGTTCGTGATCGCGCTGATACTTCATCACGGCCTTTTCCGTATCAGGTCCAAAATCGCCGTCATCACCGCACTGGCCGACGCTGTAGCCGTCCGCAAAGAGTAAGCGCTGTAAGGATTTAACGTCACCGCCGCTCATGCCTTTACGGAGCTGACGCACCTTAAGAACGACCTCTTTTGCAACCGGCTTTTCCTCCGGCTCCTTTTCAGGCTCTTTTTCAGGCTCTTTTTGGTCGTCTTCTGCCGGTCTCTCGTTAAGATCGCCGATATAGCGCATCCAGTAAGCGACAAGCTTTTTACCTTCACTGTCGGATGCTTCAAGGTTGATGAACTGCTTAGTTACATAATGCGGACTTGAACCGTTTCCGTTTGCATACGTAATCTGTAACGTGTTCTCGTCAAATGCAAGAACTATTCCCACATGATCGAGAGGAAGTTCCTCTTCCTTGTTGTGATCCCAGTCAAAGAACAGAATGTCTCCCGGTTCAGGGAAACCAATTGGTTCATACCACAAAACGTTCTGACTCATGTAAAGCTGCATCTTCGTGCAGGACTTTGACTCGACGCCTTCACCGACTCCGGCCCTGTTCAGCACGCTTGAAACCCACGCGGCACACCACGCGTAATCGCCCGGACAGCCGACTTCATCACGGCTCTTGCCAATATCATCTTTTGCGATTCTAACTATTTCTTCCCATTTCATAATTTATTCCCCCTTGTCATTCTCACCTTTTCCCTTTTCGGTAAGCTGTTTCAATGCTTTCTTCAATGCTTCCGGCACTGGTATTCCGATCAGAACAGCGTTTTCCAGTATGGAAATGCCTTCGTTACCGATGTAAAACATCAGTGCCGCTGACATTATGATTGATTTGTCGCCTATTACATGAACGTCAATGATATGACAAATGGATACAAGACACAATATCATGATCTTTTTCGCTATGCCTTTGAAGCCGGCCGCACTGGACAGCTCCCTGAGGTATATAGCCTTGATCCAGCCTGTGACGTAATCTATCGCCATCATGAATATAAGCGCCTTGAACAGTCCGGTCATTTCTCCGAAGCAGAAGCCGACAACCGCTCCTGCAGCCAGTGAAACACCATGAATTGTGTCTTTCATTCTATCACCCCTTATGGATTATTTACCTTGTTTTCAAGCGCCTTGATTCGTCTGTAAGACGCATCATCGCCCGATATAATTCTGTTATACTTCATCAGATGTCCCGCGGAATTAACAAACCTTCCGAGCTTGATCGTTTCAAGCCTTCCGGTCACGTCGTTGATTTTCCTCGACACGACTTTCTGAACGCCGTAATTGCCGACAGCGTCCCTGACACTGCATATATCGCCGATCTGAATGTCGCTTCCCGACCATCCGGCATAATGGTCTGTTCCAGCAGGATCAACGAAGGACACTTCCCAGCTCTGCGTTGAATGACAGTAGTTATTCCAGTAATCGCTGTAATCATCGTGGAACTTATCGCCGTCGTCCTTGTCATAAGACAGTTGCAGTCCTACATGAACCTGATGCGGGAAAGTACCGGCATCAGGAACGAACGACAGCCACTGGAAGTGACCGTAATTATCAAAGACCTGCAGCTCAGTGATTCTGTCGGAATAATCGTCTGTGAACGTGATATCATTGCAGTTCACGCCGTATTCAAACGCAAAGTCAATGTTTTCTGTGCTTTTCGGCTTTTTAATCGCAAAAGAGAAGTTATCTCTGTGAATTTCCGCGTTCCATATGTTCACGATCGAGTCCGGAGAACCAAGGAGCGCATATGCAAGACTGACGTTGTCGAAGTCGTAACGTCTCATATCATCCGTGCCGGCTGAATAATCGCTTGTGTCATACGTGAATGTGTATTCCGTCAGTCCGTTACCGTGTGAGAAGTATGTCGCACCGTTCGGATCAAGCCACCTGTCGGTGAACAGATGGCCTACAGCATAGACCATCGCTCTTGTGTCGTGCGCTTCCTTCGTGAACATAGCTGTAACCGACGGATAACCGCCCTGCGACGTATACTTCACTTTGTAGATCATGAACAGCTGACCTGTTGACGGCGACTTGATGATGTTGTATACTCGCAGTGCCCGCCATGAATCGTCGTTCGGATCGCACACAGCAGTAAGTTCATAGTCGTACCGGCCGTTCAGCTCCTCGGTAAGAGTTGCAGATTTCGGATTGATGATCGCTATACCGTTCGAGTCAAACGCGTCCTGTTCCGTGTGCTTGTCGTAAATATGGACCATCATCAATACCACCTCGTTCTTCGCTTGATTGAAAGTGCTGTAACATCTCCGCTTATCAGAAATATATTGACTCCCGGTTTAAGTGCTAAATCAAATATATTCCCGTATGTACGATCAAGAATCACTTCATTGTTTTCGTCGTATACTTTACGCTTTTTAAGATCAATAATACAGTATTCAGTCAGTCCGCGGATCTCAACATGATCTCCGGCCTGGACACTATAAACTTGAATATCACCCGTTCCGGTGATTTTATACACGGATTCAGAAGGCGCATTTCCCTCATATTGTATTTCGCAGCCTTGACTCGCCACGGCCTCAACAAGCCTGACGGCTTCAAAAGCGTCACTTTCATTATTATCATACTTATACGGCATCACATCGAACTGAACCACCACTTTTCCGAGAGACAGTATACGCTGACCTGTCAGTGCAGCATTGCATGATGCTATATAATACCTGTCCGGATCACGCGAGAATATCAGCTTTCCTGTGCCAATCAGCCACGATATGATTCTGTCAATGTTTGCTGGTGATGTATCATTGAGATTAAGCGTTACTGTTATAACTTTTGACCGCAATACAGACGTTTCCTGAACTAACGGAGATCCAGTTATAAAGTTTATAAAGTTCGTTTTCTCCTCATGTTTCAAACACAAAGGCAATATTTCAATAGTTCCGAATTCAGAACTATCTATGTCTTTGAAAATAAAAAAAGAACGCAATGATTTTTTGCTATCATCTTCAATCTTATACATTTCCGGAAACGATCTTTTGTATGGATAACCACCATCCTCAATTATCCACATATTATCGGAAGCATCTGTAATTCCCGTCATCTGCGGAAATGATTTTTTATATGGATAACTGCCGTCTGAAATTTGCCATAAAACATCGGATGTGTATTCAACGTCATAAAGTATAGGAAATTCATCGAGGAACGGATAATCGCCATCCCGAATACTCCATACTACCGTATCCGCCATAGTATCACTCCTCTACGTTTACAACTAAGAAACCAAGTGAACGAAGATCTGCTCCGATTTTCATTTCTTCTGTTGATGACGCTTGTAAATATCCTGACGGTATGGTGTATCGCTGATAGCCGGATCCGTTAATCTTTGATTTATTAATAACAGTCGTATTATCTCCAGTTCCGCCTATAACGGTTGTGGTGCCGGTAGTTGTGTCAGGATATATGAACGCTGTCATATCAAAGTCGATTACGCTGTTGTACATTTTTTGATTGCTGAATCTAAAATCCGCCGGCGATGTGCTTGATGCCGGTACGGCTTTGCCTATTAATCTTACTGAATCGCAAGTGAACGTGCCGCTCGGTCTGAGAGCCATACCATTTGAAGTGGTGTTATATGCTTCTAAATATATGTCAACATTTTTTATAGCTGTATTTGAACCGAAATAGATAAATGAATTACTTCCGAAATCAAGTACAATTGCATATAGTGCGCAGTTATGCACTTTGCAAGTGCTTATAACGTGACTGTTAGGATGCGTTATTTCCATTGACGCAGAAATATTTGTAACATCCATTATAGTGAAAACGCCTTGCGGATTATTCCCAAAAATGTTTAGTATCTTTCCGTTTTTTACTTCGGCAGGATATGAACTGTTTACACCGCTGAACAAATAATTACCGCTTGCAATATACGCATTTTTGATTGTGTGCCCGTCTAAATCGAGAATATCAGAATGCGATTTACCGGAAGTATTAGACGCTAATTCAATCGTCTCCCATTCCCAGTCTACACCATAATCGTTGCAGTTTATGTCGTTCGCAAGTCTGCTGTAATAAGGCGTAGTTCCTGTTCCATAATGACTTTTGACTGCTTCCACTATTTCGTCATAACTATGAACGATAAAAGGATCTTGTTCTGTTCCTGTTCCTGTAATAGCCATTACAACCACCTCGCTGTATTCTGTAATAATTCAACTTTTGTAACCGTATTGTCCACACGAAAGTTGTTAAAATCCGGCAGACACACGAATTTACTTACGTCTTTTGATGTTTCGTTCATAATGATGTTTCCGCTGTTATCGTACATGGCACCTCTCGGAACATCAAGTATAAAATAATCAGTGACGTCATACGCCTTAATGCTCGTATAGTGTGCAAAGTTAAATATACCAAGCTCACCGTTTCCGTATATCTTGAATACCGGCATAGTGTCCATGCAGGTCTCCGGAATTTCTACTTCACTGAAATCAAGATGATAGTTTCCGCCTGCATCCTCATATATCGGAAGCTCTATTGTTTCTGTATAGTCCCTGTATTTAAACGGAAGAACATCAAAACTTATCGGTATTTTACCGAGTCTGTTAATGATGTTCTGTCCGACGTATGATCCGTTGCAGACAGCTCTGTAATACCTGTCCGGATCATTTGAGAATATAAGCCTGTCCTCGCCGCGGAGCCACGCTGCAAGGTCGTCAAGGTTGCTGTTTGATATATCATTAAGGCCGAGGTTAAGTGTAACCTTGCTCGCCTTCCATCCGTCAGTTTCAAATACTATCGGGCCGCCGTTAGGCAGCTCGACAATACTTGTTGTTCTTTCGGGTCTTATGATAAGAGGCAGTGCTTCAAGGATCCCGAATTCACTGCTTCTTTTGCCTTTCCATTCAAACCAGCTCATGCCCATTAGTACCGACCTCCTGATGCGGCGGCCACACTCTGTAACTGCCTTGTCTGTTCAGCAATTCTGTTAATATCGCCCGTGTCGTTGAATACAGGACTGTAAAGGTTGATGTTTGACATAACAGGTCCGAAGGAACCGTCTTCAAATACACCGACACTCGGCTGAGAACCGAAGTTCTTTCCGTTTCCGGAAGCAGTCGCCGTCGTTCCGGCAGAAGGCTGCGGAGTTATACCCTGTTCGATCATAAATGCATCGTTTGCGTTCTCTCCGGCATGTTTATTGGCTGCATATATCACATCCATTGCAATATCAGCGTAGTCACCTTTAATTCCCATCATATTGAGAATTGCACGCATTCCTATTTTCTCACCGGTTGAGAAGACAGCTTTGAGTCCTGACCATATAGCTCTTGCAAGTATACCACCAAGATAATTACCGGCTTTATCAAGCTCCTCTTCCTTATCCATAAGCTGCTTTGCAATTTCATCCATGATTTTTGGCACCCATTCTTCAAGGATCGTCGGGAGGTTGTCGAACATGAACTTAAGAAGCGCATTCATGATATCAATTGCCGCACTTATTAACTTTTCCAGTGTGTCGTCTTCGGTGAGGTCTTTTACAAGCTCGTCTAAAATATCGAACGCTGTCTGCAAAATCATGCCGAAATTATCGGCTATACCTTGTAACAGCGCTGTAAGTATTTCAAGACCGCCTTTGATAATTTCCGGCATATGCTTGTTAATGCCTGCAATAAGCTTGCTAAGGATCTTCTGTGCCGCTGTCATGATCTGAGGAAGGTTATCAAGAATACCTCTCACAAGAGTCATAAGCACCTCGAAGCCTTTTCCGAATATCTCAGGGCCGTGTTCTGTGATCGCTGTAAGCAGTGTGTTAATTACATCCGGCATTACCTCGACAAGCTTTGCCGAGATCTCACCGAGCGCGTCCACAATGCCGGTGAACATAATAACCGCTCCGTCAGTGACTTCCTTTGTGAAAGCCGGAAGCTGTTCAACCAGTCCGAGAACGAGTTCCTTTGCGCCGGTTATAAGCTCCGGCAGAATAGTGTTTTTACTGAATGATATCCCTTTAATGAGAATCTTCACGCCATTTATGATGGCTGAATTAAATAATTTAAGCTTTGATGGCAGTTCCCTTGCTGCAAGGTTGATGCTCTGAATAAGTGCGTCGCTGATACCTGCAGCCACCTGATTGAGCTGTGTCATAAGATCGCCGTTTCTTACTCCGTCAGTAAGCTTATTTACCCAGAACGTCATTTTCTCGACATTGGAAACTGCTTTGTCGCTGAACGTTTCAAAGATAGAAATTCCAAGTGCTTCTGTTGCCGATTTGAGAATTGTGATGTCACCCTTAAGGTTGTCCATCATCGTTTCGGCCGTTCTGTATAAGTAATCGTTCTGTGAAGCGTGTGAGATCTCGTTGTACAGCTCTTCGTAGGCTTCAAGGTCGTTCGCCGCGTCAAGGAGCTTGTTGAATTCCTGGAATCGCATAACGCCTGACACTTCTTTTTCAAACAGGGTCTTTTCCTGATCGTTCATGTCAGCCATCTTTGCGTTTACTTCACGAAGTGTAGCTGTAAGTCCCTTGAAGTTTCCTTCTGCGTCCCATGCGCTGACACCGATAGAATTAAGCGCTGTCGCCGCGTTCTTGTTGGTGCCGAGTAAACGGAGCATTACAGAGTTAAGCGCTGTTCCTGCTTCCGCACCCTTAAGGCCACGGTTCGCAACGAGACCGAGAAGTGTTGCTGATTCGTTGAAGTCAACGTCAAGCATCTTGAATGTACCGGATAAGTCCCTGTATGTTGTCAGAAGCTGTTCCATGCTTGTAGAGCTGTTGTTCTGTGCCGCTGTGAGTACGTTCAGGAATTCTTCTGCATCCTCCGCACCCTTGCCGTAAGAAGTGAGAGAGTTCGCAACAGCGTCAGCTACTGTTGCAAGGCTCATATTGCCTGCTTCTGACGCTTTTACTATAGGTTTTAAAGACGACAGCATCTGCTCTGTGTCGTAACCGTTAAGAGCAAGATAGCCGAGCGCGTCAGCCGCTTCACTGGCTGTCTTTGATGTTGTCGCACCCATTTCCTTTGCGGCCGCTGCAAGGCGTTCAAGGTCTTCTGAACTTGCATTCGAGTACGCACTTACTCTTGACATACTCGCTTCAAAGTCCATACCTTTGGCCGCTCCGAAGCTTCCAATCGCAATACCGGCAGCCGTCACAGCTTCCGTGTACTTCTTAAGGCCGGAAACACCCAGTTCGAGTTCCTTGCCGACCGCCTGAAACGTCATCTGCAGGCCTTTAAGTTCAGCCTGTGCAATTTTTGCACAAGCTGTTCCGGCCGCTTCAAGCGCTGTTTTCAAGCCGGAAAGAGCTGTCTTGAACTGATTCGTGTAGTTCGTCGCGTTCTGAGTAGTCCTTGCCTGATTGTCTTCTTCCTGTGCAAGCCTTCTCAGCTCTGCTTCGGTCTTGTTGATCTGTGTACCAGTGTCAGCAAGCTGCTGTCTGTATTTCGCGTTTTCCGCCTTTGCTCGTGCGACTCTGCGTTCTGCATCCTCAACCGCTTTGCCAGCGTCTTTATGTGCCTGTTCAGCAAGTTTAAGCTGCTTTTCAAGCTCTTTTATCTCCTGCCGGCTGCTTGACGTGTTGTTTTTTGCTTCGTCGAGTTTCTTCCTTAAAAGATCAACATTTACCGCCGTGTTCGCCCATGCCTGCTTTGCGTTCATGAGATCCTTTGTGCTGTCCTGCACGGTCTTTGACGATCCCATTACCGCCTGATTAAGCAAAGACTGCTTCTGACGTAAAAGATCAAGCTGTCGTTCAAGGTTCTGGCTTGTGGCCGCCGTCAGCTTCATCTTGTCTGATTCCTGCGTGAACAGTGATGCAGTTTCTTTCAGTGCCTTATCGAGCGTTGTTAAGTTATTATTGATAGACGCGATCTGTCGCTTGAATTCGGACTCGCCGTTAAGCGACAGTAACGTGTTAATATTTCCCATTTTAACTCCTTCCGCCGATCTTTTCCGCTAATCGGTCAAGCCATAATTGTGTTATGTCTCCCGGAGTAAAGTGAATGAGGATATCACTGTAGCTAAGGCCGCAGCTCAATCCTCTTGATATAACACACAACCGCTGTCTGCGGTTGTGCCCCTCAGGGATTCTGTTCAGCTTCTAATTCTTCAAGATCAAGGTCCGGACTTTCGAGCTTTATGCCGTCCGGCACTTCAAACTGTGAAGCAAGGCCCATGCATTCAAGGACCTCGGTGATGTATTCTTTGATCTTCGACAGGTCAAGGAGGGTTTCGAGTGTCTCGTCAGAGAATTTCTCTTTTTTCTCGCCGTCTCTCATGCCGAGTGAGATTTCACAGTTTTCTTTCGTAATATTTGCGTTTAACAGAATTCTGATAAGCTTCGTGATGTTGCTGAACTGCTCCGTAAGCTCCAGCTCCTCACCATCCTTACCGGTGAGGAGCGTTGACATATTCTTAATGCCTCCGCAGAGTTCATTAATTTCACGGGCCGCAAGATTATTGTAAAAAAGTTTAACTTCCTGATTCCCGATTTTCATTTTTTATCTTCCTTATTTTCCTGACTTTGTACCGCCGCCGATGATGTTCGGTGTTGCTGTTGTTTCTTCTGTAGTTTCTGTCTTGTCAGCTGTGCTGTCAGTCTTGTCTGTAACTGTTACAGAATCACCGTTTTCAAGAACTACAGTTCTTGTGTTCGGTCTGATAGATCTGATAGAAGCATTCTGAGGAAGGTTTGCCATATCGTCAATGTAAGCCTTTGCAGCAGATTCTGTGTCAAAAACAGTGTCTTCGTATACTGCATCGCCGTAGTCACTGTTGAATACAGGAATGATCGTGCCGACAATTTCAGTATCTGTGAAAGTGATGCTGTCGTTAGCTGTGTTTGATGATTCCTGAGATTCACGGAAAACTACTTTGTAATACCATCTTGCCTTGTACATCTTGACACCGTCGATAACAAGTGTCTTGACAAAACCGAAACCGCCCGGTTTTGACTTGTCGTCTGCTGCTGCAAACAGTGTTGTAACCTGGCCTGTGGTCGATGTGCTGTGTCCGAAGAGTGTTGCTCTCTTTGCAAGTGTAAGTTCGTCAACGCCGACTGTGATAGTACCGCCAGTGAGAATTGACGCATACTCAGCCATAACATCGTCTGCATAGAGTGAACCTTCTGCATAGTTGAGGTTCTCGTCAGCTCTGGTCATCTTACCGAGGATGATACCTGTTCCGTAAGTTGGAGAATCGCCCTGTGTCTCGGTTGTAATAGGACTGAACACTGGATGTCTGATACCGATTTTAGCCATAATTAATTACCGCCTTTCAATCTTCTTAAAAATTTTTAATGTATTCATCCCAGATTTTCTGCATTTCCCGTTCTGCTTGTGGCTTTGCGTACTGCTCGGCCATGGTGACCCATCGGGACCCCTGAACAAACTTTCCGGTCAATTTATTGAAAAATCCGTAATGATTATAGAAAGCCTTTTCAGCGTTTCTAAACTTTACTATCTGTCCGTGCCTTATACGCGGGACCTTAGCTCCATCCTTCCGGATGTATTCATATTCTTCTGTGCCAAGCGGATAAGTCACGATATACCATCCGTACTTGTTCTTTCGCACACGCTTTGATCCTACAGCCTGTTTCATCTGCCCTGTAGACTTGACGCGCTTGCCCTGCAGATTGTAGTGTTCGCTGTGCTGTATCTGCGCGACGCGCTTCCATTCCGTTTCGACCGGCTTGCTTCCGGCCTGCAGCATAAGCTTTGCGACACGGCCGTTGTCAAGTGTTGCGATCTTTTCAAGCTGTTTCTGGATTTCTTTTATTCCGCTGAATTCAAGCCTTGCCATCAGATCAACTCCACTGTGTAAGCATACTGCGTATAGCCGAGATCCGGATGATAGATCACGTCCGGCCCGCGGTAAACGATCTCTTCATCACTGAAAGCCGCTCTGAGAAGCGCAGGAACCTCCGAGAATTCCTCTTTGGTAAGAAGATCGACTGCAATGACTTGTGCTTCCTCAGTCCTTGTGTTATCACCGTGGAATAAAGGATAAGTGCCGGACTCAGACCACACGATGTATTCCGGATCCGTCTTGTCAGCTTCCCTGTGATAGACTTTATTGCAGCAGGTAAGAAGAAGGTCTTTAAATGCTAAGACTGTCATAGTTCTCCTCCAGCTTCTGCAGTGACAGCAATGACGTTTCCGGGTAAGTGTCCTTCTTGTGCTGTACCTGCTTGATCTTGTACTGAACGTCCTCAATAACGACAATATCCTGCGTCGAAACACCGCGGTCAAGCATGATCGAGATCATTTCATCAAGCTTAACCATCGCCTGCAGCGCTTCGTAATTTCTCTTTACACCGATAGTCTTATATTCAAAGTTCATTTTCTTATACAACGTCGGCTCCAGATGCGGCATAAGTCCCGGCTCCGCAGTGTTTTCAAGCTTATATATCCGGCAAACGCCGTCATTGAACGTTTCAAACTTCGTTTTCTTTTCGCGTTCGTACTTTTCGAGTTTCATTGCCTCACCTTCTTTTTTTGTTCATCGCCTTTATTTTTGGTAAGGATTATACCTTGTATGCCGTGTGTAAACATTCAGGGCATTTACAGTAATGAACTATCAAATTTTCATCTACCTCAATTTTGTACTCAGATTTATCCGCTTTGAATATACAACCACATGCAGAACATCTAAATACTTCTACCGTTTTTGATTCTTCATGTTTGCCGTGCTTGATAATTTCCATTACTGCTCACCTTCGGTTGGTTCAGCGTTCGGCTCAGAAACTGGCGCGGTGTAATTCTCCTTTACTACTACTCTTAATGTTTCGTCAAGAATAGCACAATCTGTAGAAGTTCTGCCTTCTGCTCTGTAGGCTAATTCGGTATGATACTTAGCATACGCATCTTCCAGTGAATTATATCTGAAAACCGCCTGAGTGTTTTTATTCTGAACGATTAATACATAAAACATAGTTATTCTCCTTTCAAAAATCATGTGCATTATTATAAAATATAATTATTCAAAACCAAGAACCATTAACCGTATGTTTCCATCGTTAAATGTCAATGATTGCGGAGCAGACGGATCATGAACCATTATCCCGATAGTTCGGTTAGTTGCATTCATAATCGCAGAATATCCTAAGTTTGGTATATATTCAAATCCATTAATAGTTACTGAAATTAATGTGCTAAAATCACTGCTCACATCGTAGCTATAATAGTAAACACCGCCGGATGATTTTATGAAAGAAACAGTAGATAAACCTATATTGTAGGATTTCCATTTCAACTTTCCTAAAGTGTTATATGACAATCTATATGGAACAAGTTTTGGTGATACTTTAAATTCAACCGATGTACAGATCATAATATCAATCGCACAAGCGGAAGCTGAACCGGACGCAAACCATGAGGAAATCACGTAATTTTTGCCGGCAGTAAGATTTAATACAATAGGCGTTTCGTTTTTTGTATTATAATAGTCCCCTAAGTTTGTACCATCAGTTTTATTTTTGACTGTAAATCTACCGGCCGCTGTACTCATTTTGTAATAGAGTATATAACTACCTGTTTTATCTACATGTATATTGCACCATTCTATGCTTCCCGTTGCACTTGATGTTCCCGAAAACGTTGCTGTATAACCGGATACTGAAATATTGATGCTATTAGCTGATGTTGAGTAAATTTCAGCTTTGTTTTTCGCCCCTGAATCCACAACCTCAGCAAGACTTGCTCTGTCCTCGGATTCAAGCCGAGTAAGCTCGTAGTTTGGTAGGGCTCCCGTTTGGAACGCGCTACCATCAGTGTCTGCTTGGTACAGCATTGGTTTAAACACTAAGCTATTCTGTATCGCATAATTTGCCTGAATTCGTATAGTCCATTGATATTCGACATTTGACTCCAGTGTAAATTCGGCTGTTCCAGAACCTCTGTCAATTCCCTTTGAAATTGATCCGTCTGCTGTGTATATTCTCTGTAAATAAGTAGTGTCACTACCACCACTTGGACAACCGTTTAGCTTAAATCGTCCAGAAATTCCTGTAAAATTAATGCTGAAAAATGAAGTAGATGATCCCCCAGTGCCTGTTACTGTAACTACTCCGTTTTTGACTGAAAATTTGATTGTTCCTGAACCGTTTTCTTCTCTGTCTTCTACTACAAGTGCGTTCTTAACGCCTGTTTCCAAGGCGTACAAAACATTCGTCTGGTTCGTGCTGATCTGAGCAACCCCTGCAGATGTTATTCCGGAATTAACCGCCTGCATCTGTGTTGTGGTCAGTGCATTCTGTTTTTCGCTCCAGGCGTTTTTTTCGGTTTGTGTGACTCTTTTGTATGTCGATCCGTCAGGGACTTCGTCTTGTGTATAAGATGGCTTGTTTGGCTGCTTCGCCCATGAAGGCACTGTCGGGTCTGTTTCGCTTTGCAGCGCTGAGTCTGCATTGTCAAGACTTGTCTGTACTATACTGGACAAGTCACTTTTCGGAATGCCGCCGGATGGCTTGCTGTAAGTTCCTTTTGCATTCCAGTTTTCTTTATCGGAAGCCGTAACGAATTGATTTGTAGTCAGTGTCGAATCAATCTCGTCGGCATTATATTCTGGTTTAGTGCTTCTTTTTAACCAACTCGGAAGCGCTTCGGAAAGCGCTTCGAGAGTCAGCATCTTCTTAAGATCAGGCATGACTTCACGTCCTTATCATGAGAATATAGCTGCGATTTCTGCGGATGTTGCCTCGGCATATCCGAGGTCTGCGAGGTTTACATTGTGAGGATTGCGAAGCTGTCCCTGTGAGCCGACAAGCTGTGAATGGTTGTATGCCGCTTCGCCGTAATCGCCGTAAAAGGCTGTGCTGTGTGTGTTTCCGAGGGCCAGCGACGGAGAAATTTCAACGTATGCTGTGCCGCCCCATCTGTATGTGAGGTTAGTGTCAAGTGCAACATAGATCTTGTTGCTTTCACCCTGTACCGGGAACTGTGAAGCACTTGGTGCTTCGATGATATCATCAACCGATGCCGGCCACTGGCTTGAATCTACTTTACCGTTTGCATCAAGTGTAGCGACACCGCCTGCAACACCGAGATCTGCTGTCGGAACAGCGTTTACATCGGCCGCGCTGAGTGTGATATCAGAGGTTAAGGCTTTGTTGTTGATCTTTCTCGAAGTAGGTACAAGCACATCGAGAAAGTCAGTCTTAAGAGTGTTAAAAAACTGATTGAGGTTGTCAAGGTTTATAATTTTCGTTAAGTCAGGCATGATATATCCCCCTTATCCAAAAATATCTGCAATATCCTGAGCAGTTGCTTCCGGATATTCTGTATTTGTGTCCGGCTCGTTGTGGAGCAGTGTCCAGTTGATGCCGTCAATAAGTCTTTCCGGATTATCCTTCTCACACAGAAGCTCGTCGCCCGCATGAATATGAAGGTCAGGAAAGAATCGCTGTAATTCTTCATCACAGACATATCTCTGACCTTTCTTTGCGGTCGTTGACATATCGTAGATGGTACTTAAGTGTCCGAGATATTCTGTCTTCACGTCTTCCTCCGGATCGTCTGGATCGTCAGGGTCATATCCCTGAACAAGATATTTGTTTCTTAAAGCGATCAAATGAGTCAGATACCGACGTTCAAACTCGTCAAGGCAGTCATTCCAGATGTATCTTGCACAATCCTTAATGAGCTGTCTTGCGAGTCCGTCAGCATCGAAGTCGAGCAGCTCCACTCCGGCATAATCCTTGATCAGAATTTCTGCCGAAGCAAAGTCCTCGTCTATCTTCGCATTTGTGTCGGGATCATCCCATGTAATATTCAAAGATCGCTTCTTTTCTTCAAGAGTAATCATGGGATCTCCTATCACTCATTATGGAGTTGGTGTGCCTCTTGTAACAGCTACTGTGTATGTGTTCTCAGCATCGCCGTTAGTTACTGTAACAGTAAGTGTTGTAACAGCGTCGTTTGTGAACTGTACTGTAGAGCCGTTTTCAATTGTTGTGCTGCCCTTCTTGCATACGATAGTTGCATCGCCGTCCTTAGCTACTGCTGTGAGGACTGCAGAAGCAGAAGTTGTTGTTGCTGTGTAGTTCTTCTTAAGGCGATCGAATGCAGGTGAAAGTTCGAGTGAACCTACTGTGAGTGATGCAAGGTATGCGTTCTTTGGTCTGTCAGTTGTAGCAACAGTCGGGAATACTTCTTCAAGATCGCTGATATCGAGTACCTGGAAAGCATTATACTGCTTCGGCTGACCGTTAGCGTAAACCTTGATCTTGTAAGTTCTGAGATCTTCAAGGAACTTGTAATCGTCGCTGTATTCGAGCTTACCGCCCTTTGCGTTGCCGAGACCCATGAAGTAATCGCGAGCAACACCCATGATAGCCTTGCCCTGAGGAACAGCTGTAGACTGTACAACCTGTGTCGGATAAGGGAAAATGCCGTTGATGTACTTGAAATCAAGGCCGAGTGCTGTTGTAGCAGGGAAAATCTTGGTGAAATAGTCCGTTGGGTTTACAACGAGGAGAACGCCGTTGATACCGCGTGTTCTGCCATTGTCCTTGATAGACATGATAGAAAGCATTTCGCCGTAAAATTCCTTTGTGAATCCTGTACACTTAACAGCCTGTCTTTCAGGATAACCTGTTGTTGCATCGAATGGCTTCTTATAGTCAGCCATCATACCGATAGGCATTTTCTTACCGTTACCAGCTACAATTGCATATTCAAGGCCGAGCCATACAGATTCCTTAAGGAGTGTAGTTGCGTATGCAGCAACCCATCTCGGACCGAGATCAAGCATATCGTTTGATACGAAAATGTATGCAGTAAGCTTGCAGAGCGTCATGTCTACTGTGATAAACGGACCGCCCTCAAGAGCTGTCACAATTGGTGTATTGAGTTCATCCCATGTAGCACGCTGTTCAGCTGAATTATCGATAGTCCACTTTGTTACAGCGCTTGTGTTTGTGAAGTTGATAACGTTAAGGAGTGGATGTTCCTGCTTAAGTTCTTCAACAATGCTGTAGTATTCTGTTTTTGGGAGGAGTTCTGTGATTCCTGTGTATACACCGTCAGATGCACTGTTACGGAATCTTACCTTTGCGTCGTTGATAACCTGATTCCAGAACTTTTCTTCATCAGATGTGAGCGCCTTGATGCCTCTTGCTTCAAGGACTGCTTCATCCTTTGATGCTTCGTATTCATCGTAAATCGATTTAAGTTCTGCCTTGTTGTATTCCTGTAAGTCCTGCATTGCGGCCTTGATCTGTTCTTCGTTACC
>CADAPI010000055.1 GCA_902789705.1 uncultured Ruminococcus sp. | reverse complement strand
AGAAAACCCGAACTTCTGAATTCAAAAGTTCGGGTTCTTGTTATAATGCCGCTGACCGGACTTGAACCGGTACGGTATTTCTACCAAGGGATTTTAAGTCCCTCGTGTCTGCCGATTTCACCACAGCGGCATGCCCACTCGTTTGAGTGCTTATTAATTATACCACAAGTATCTATACATGTCAATACCTAATTTTTAATAATATATATTTTATTTTCTCGTTTTTGGTTGAATTTCATTAAATATAAAAGAAAATTTCTATAACTTGTTGATTTTCGATAATCAATCGAGCAAAATAATTAAAATTTTGTTGCGTTTGTTTATTACAAGACAGTCGACTATATTGTTGCATATATATATTCTCTAAATATTATTAACAGACATTTGATATTGTATATGAAATATAAAATTGTGTACTATCTGCTTGAAATTACATATTGTGATTAGATTTAAGTAAAACAATTAAATACTTGATAAATACAGCGTTTTATTGTATAATATAAATCGCTCTATTGACATCAGTGATTTATATTTTAGTATTTATAAATACAAATGGATGAAGGGAATCACAGATGTACAGAGTACATGATTTATGTTGAAAGTACAAGATACTTTCACTGTAATCGCAATAATTTTGGAGGGTTATTTATGCAGAATAAAAACATTACTAAATTACTTGCTGTACTTCCAATGGCTGCTTTAATAACAGGATGCGGAAGAGCAAGTATTAATGCCAACGATTATCTTGAAGTTAATATTGACGGATATGATACAGCTGCGCAGGCATCGTACTCTATCGACTACGAAAAGATGATTGAGGATAATGCTGAGGCATTTGGTATTGATGAGAAAAGCGGAAGTGAAGTGCTTGGTCTTGAAATGCTTATGGCAGAACATCTTGATGGTAAACTTGACAAGACAAGTGAAATTAAAAATGGTGATGAAGTAGTTTTCAAATGGGATGATAACGCAGCTGCATCAATTGAGGAAAAGTATAAAGTTAAAATCAAGCTTAGTGAAGAAAAAATAACTGTAAAGGATCTTGAAGAAGCTCAGAAATTTGATCCGTTTGAATTTGTAAATGTTGTTTTTGATGGTATTTCACCAAATGGCGGTGTTAAAATTGAAGAAAAATCTGAAATTCCTGTAAAAGGTATTTCTTTTACAGTTGATAAGACAGATAAACTCAGTAACGGTGATAAAATTAAAATCACTTTTGGCAGTGACAGTTGCACTGATGATTGTTTTATACAGGGATATGTTCCTGAAGCAACAGAAAAAGAGTACACAGTTGAAGGACTTGCAAGCTATATTCAGAAAATAGATGAAGTACCTAAGGATGCATTTGATAAAATGGATGCTCATGCTCAGGATGTTATGAAAGCGCATGTAGCTGAATCGTGGAGTGATTCAGAGGGACTTAAGGAAATGAAGCTTATCGGTAACTATATGCTTACCCCTAAGGATAGTTCTTTAAGTACAAATGTTAATAACAGTCTCTATTTTATCTATAAGATGACAGCTAAGGATGTTCTCAAGCCGGATGATCCTAACGCTACTTTTGATTATTACTACTATTCTGTTTTCAGTAATATTGTTATCCTTGCAGATGGTACCTGTTCATTTGATCTTAGCGGCATGGAGCATGCTGAAGGTACAAGCACATTTGGTATTAAATCGGGTGAGGTGTTCACAAGAGACCGTTATTATTACTGGGGTTATGAGGATCTGGATTCAATGTTTAATAAGCTTATAACAGCTAACATCGATAAGTACAGCTATGAATCAACGGTTCAGAAGTAATTCAGGATTGCTTTTCAGAAAATATGACGAGATAATATTCAAACGATAAAACTCGTCAAAACAAGTAACCGGTATCTGCGAAAATTCGCAGGTACCGGTTGTTTCTTTATTCATAAGCTTACGTTTCCGTTTTAACTGTTATTTTATCATCAATGACCATATAAACAGGGGAGTCACAGGTTTTCAGGACTACAGCCCCTCTGTCTTCGAAGGCTTTTACTGATTTTTCTTCGCCGCCGTTTTTAGAAGAGCATGTGATTACTGCATATTCAGGCGAAAACTGTTCTGCGACTTTTTTAAGATATTTGTGGTAGTATCCGTGGTGCGGAACCTTGAGAACTTCGAATTTTTTATCCGGATTCTGTTCCATATATTCTTCAGCTCTCTGCTTCTGGGCGTCACCCATGAACAGGAGACTGTGACCGTTATATGTGACTTCGGTTATCAGTGATGAATTGTTCGAATCATTTTCCTCATAGAGTTTTTCATCCGGTCCGTCAATCTTTATTTTCATTCCGTCAAGATCGAGTTCCACAGTTTCGCTTCCCTCAACTAAAGTTGTGACAAGACTGTTCTGTGCCAGTGCCTCGTTCAGGGCTGCAGTTTCCTTCGAATCCTTCGGTAGATTTGAAACATAGATCCTGTCAGGAAGGACATCGTCGAGCAGGGTAGGAACACCGCCTATATGATCCTCATCGTAGTGAGTAAGGATCAGTGCATCCAGTTTGCCGATGCCTTTTTTCTTCAGATATTCTGCGATTTTATCGCCGTAATTCTTATCTCCTGCATCTATTAGAACAGCAGTGTCGTCAGTATAGATAAGCTGGGCGTCAGCCTTGCCTGCCTGGAAGAAGTAGACTGCCATCTGGTTTTTGTTAAGGCCTGTTTTACTGCATGAACAGAGCACGAAACTTACTGATGCCGTCATGATCAGTGAAATAAAAGCATTTTTAAAATTAGAGTACCTGGCCATATACGCTCTCCTCTCTGAGCTTTGGTGGTTATTAAGTGACAAAATATATTGAAGTTTACTTTAATGATAACACATTATCGCGTTTTTGTAAATAAAAAATTGTAAGTAATATTGACTTATCCGTATTCGTATTATATAATAAAAGTGTATAGATTTATATGAAAAAATTGTGGTTTTTTTATGACTGTACACGAGTTTATTATACCAATGTTTACTGACTGGTGCGAATTATGTCAGTGAGGTTTTGAATAATATCAGTAAGTTCTGAAAGGGGAATTCAGATGAAGAAAACGAAAAAAACTATTATGACTGCAGCGCTTCTTTCTGCAGCGGTTACAGTTCAGTCTCAGTTAGCGGCTCCTTCAGCAGGCAATGAATCTGAGGCGGCCGTTCTTTACGGACCACCGTGGGTGTTTTACGCTAAGGGCGATCTCAATATGGATAATAAGATAAATATTGTTGATCTTATCCTGATGAAATCCAACGGAACAGGAGATAACGAGACGACATACTGGCAGGAACTCGGAGATTTAGACGCTGACGAAACAATAAGCAAAACAGATATAAAAATAATGCAGCGTTCTCTGTTCGGACTCCCGGCGAACGATGATATGTGGCCGCCGGATGATGATATTATTCCTCAGCCGGAATACGGTGTTCCTGAAGTTTCTCCGGAACCTTCGTATCAGACCAAGTACGGAGCTCCGCCTGTGTTTATTACTGATGATGAACCTGCAGTAACTGAACCGGAAACTGACCCGACTTTCTGGGATACGGGTATGCAGCCTAAATACGGTATACCACCGATCATTCCAAGCTTCGTTCCGGTGACAAAGCCTGTAACTACTTTTGAGGAAGAACCGCCGCAGCCTGTTTACGGTGCCCCGGTTGCTGAACCTTCCGTCTCTCCTGCAAATACAGAAGCAGAACCGGAGGAACCTGAAATAACAACACCGGAATCAGAAGAACCTGAGTATGAACCTGACCCTGTTCAGCTGGTTTACGGACCGCCTTCATATTTTATGGATGAAGATAAATAATAAGTGAAAACTGATTTACTGCCTGCTCGGGAACGCGAGGCAGTAATAAAATCAAGAAAAACAGCTCTGAATGCGGATAACATTCAGAGCTGTTTCGTTTATACTGAACTTATGAAATGCAGATACGTTTACTGATCTGCGCAGCAAAGTTCTGCGTTCTTTTTATTTCTTTTCAAAATACCAGAGCTGGTTTTCAGCACCTGTGAACTTACTTATGAATACGTTGCCGCCTGATGATTTTGAAGTACCTGAAGCTGAACCGTTATTGTAGTCAGGTACTGTAAGC
Source organism: uncultured Ruminococcus sp. (assembly GCA_902789705.1). Lineage (GTDB taxonomy): Bacteria > Bacillota > Clostridia > Oscillospirales > Ruminococcaceae > HUN007. The sequence continues at coordinate 9,333 of CADAPI010000055.1, read as the reverse complement.
ACGTATCCCGGATATGCTTTAAGTCCGATGGCGTATATGCCGTCCTTTATCTTTGTGAATGTCCAGAGCTGAGTTACGTCATTTGTCGGTTTGAAGAGATATACGTTTTCTCCGTCTTCAGGCTTGACTGCTGTTACCATACGGTTTCCTCCGGATGAACTGCACATTGCAAGGAGTTTCCATGCGTCAGAAGCTGAAACAGCTTTGAACTTCTGTTCAGTACTTCCGTCACTTGTCCACTGGTAGATGTTTGTTCCGTCAGCGTCTTTTCCGTAGTCAACGTTTAAGTATTTACGGCTCATGCAGTTTACTATGTTGTATACCTGACCGCTTGTAACTGAAGATTCTGCATTAGATGAAGGTGAAGGCGAAGCCGGATTTTCCGGAGTTGTCGGTTCGGAAGGAGTTCCGTTTCCGAAATAAGGCTGGTTTTCATAGATAGCATCGTAAGGTGCCCAGCCTGCATTTCCGATGTTTACCGGTCTTTTAATTGAAGGGTCGAGGATCTTTGTGATCGTATAAACACCGGAGTCAAGGTATTTGTCAGATCCGGATCCGTCGCTGCTTGTATTCACCCAGCCTGCAAATCTGACCTGATCGCCTTCCTTAAGTGCCTTTTTAGGAGGTTTAACTGATCCGGTATCGATTATCATTGCATGCTTGCCCTTCTGATTGTAAATGTTCTTGAACTGGGCAATATCCCATTCAACAACACCCTTGAGCATCATAGGGTCTGCACAGTAAACCTTTGATCTTGTTTTGTCGTATCCGATAAGAACTGTGCAGTGGTGACCACGCTGCCATGTGACATAACGGCCGTCTGCAGTATACCATGAATCGCCCGTTCTCGGGTTTACAAGTTCCGGAGTGGAAATAACCACGACCGGAATATTGTTAGCTATATAAGGGAAGAGGTCTTCGAGTTCCTTGCCGGAAATATCTTTGCCGCGGTAGCTGCTTCCGACAGCCTGGAAGTAATTATCCACTGTCTTGACCATACAAGGAATGTAGCATCCGTAAGAAAGATCGTTTCTTGAAGGATCACCGGCAAATGTAGTGATGAAGTCTGCACCGATAAGTTTTCCTCCCGAGTAGTAGAAATCCTGGCGAGGCATATATTTCATAGCCATATCGTTTTTGCTGACATCATAACCGTACCATCTTACAGCAATAGTAAGACCTGTAGCTTCACATCCTGTCGGAAGTTCCGGACTCTGAAGCATGCTCTTTACGCTTGAAATTATTTTCTTTTCCGGAAGTTTTGTTACCGGTGCCGGAGTCGTGGTCGTTACTGCTGTGGTAACAGGAGCCGCAGTTGTAGTTGTTACTGTTGTAGTTACTGTAGTTGTGACAGGAGCTGCCGAGGTAGTTGTAACAGTAGTAGTCACCGGAGCAGTAGTTGTTGTAACTGCGGTTGTGGCAGGAGCTGTCGAGGTTGTTGTAACAGTTGTGGTTACCGGAGCGGTAGTTGTTGTGACCGTGGTGGTGACCGGCGCTGTGGTTACAGTAGTTACTGCAGCTGTGCTTTCTGATGTGACAGCACCTTCGGTAAGTGTAGTTGTAAGAGCTTCGGTTACCTGAGCATCAGTGCTTTCTGTAATGCCTGTAACCTGTGCTTCTGTTTCAGGAGCAGAAACGAATGCTGTTGTTTCTGATGCTGATATGCTTTCCGAAACCTGTTCTCCTGTCGTTTCAGCCGGTGCAGTATCTGTTACGGCTGATGTTTCATCTGGCGTAGTTACTTCGCTGATGCCGGTTCTGGCCGGTTCAGTAGTTGCAGTAGTAACAAACGATGTGACAGTGGTTTCTGCAGGTCTGGCAGTAAGTCCGCATGTACCTATGCTGTACTGTTCCTGCTTGAATCTGATGATGTCAAAGACATCAAGACATTTGTCGTTGTTCGTGTCAAGTGAAGCATTATAATCGGAGTGCTGAAGAATGTTTCCGAAAATATATTGCTTCAGACCTGCAATTGATCTGTTCTCGGCTGCATCGGTTCTGATATGTGCAGGATCTGCAAAAAGCAGGGGAGCAGCGAGAAGAGCAGCAGGTATGATCTTGCTGATCTTTTTTTTCATTTTTTCCTCCTTTGATTTATAATCAAACATTCTAATTTTACTACTTAGAAGTTTATTTGTCAAATTTTTTTATTGTGCTGGACTTTTGTATTTGCGTGTGGTAAAATTAAGACAAATAATTCTTACGGAGGAACAAAAAAGTGAGATACATTGTTTGTTATGTTGAAGAACCGGAAAAGGGCAGCGACATTCTTGAGGTCAAAAGAGAAAACTTTGAAGATTTCGCCCATGCGGTGGAAAAATATACTCTTCTCTGCGGATGTACTCTCGCCAGCGTGGTTCTCGCTGATGCCGAAACAGGGAAGATAATCAAACAGTATTACAAAGACGATGTTACTGGATCAGTTATTATAAGCTGAGATCCCGTATGATTAAAAAAGATGCGCAGCCTTTGATGAGGTCTGCGCATCTTTTTTTATGTATTTTGTTTTATGGCATCTGAAAAATCAGTTTAGCATAAATGTTTTTACGAGGTAGAAACGTGTGTGTCCGTATAAATTCATCTGGCTGTTGATTATTCTTCTGGTTTCGACAATAATACCGTCGTCCTGGAATATACCTGCCGGATCTGAGATACGGATTATGTTGTAATAGCTTATACTGAAAAGATAAAGTGCCTTCGGCACTACGTTGTCCGGATTATACTCAGCTATTTCACATTTGTGACCGGCTCCGTAATGGATAACGACTTCGAATGTCGGCATGGCCGCTTCATCAATAGGAGAGATCTTTACCTGGCCGAAAGTTTCCTCTGATTCTTTCTTCCCGGTATTCCACAGATATTTGTTATATCCCATTTTTATGCCTCCCCGAATTAATAAAGTTCATGTTCTTATGCACACTTAAGTGAGCGTAAAAATCATTTTTGCGTTCACTATAATTATATCATATGACCGAGTAAAGTGTCAATGGAATGATTAAATGCAGGCAATACCTGCTCAGCCCCAATCTGTGTTTTTTATGTACAGGAGAGCTTAACTTTTTTTAGTTACAAAAATGTAATGTTCGGTAATATTAAAAAAAGGAAATTACTAAAAATAGGTGTTATACTATACTTAATAGATAATTATAAATACACGCAGCTTACGAATTGTGTTGATTCTGATGCTGTTTAAAGTACAAATTATATTGACAATTCCACATGTCAGTAGTATAATTTATTTATGTGACATCTTTCACAGTGTAATGTCATATTAAAACAAAACAAGAAAGGAAAGACAAATTCTATGAACAGAAAAATGCTGAGAGTAACTGCTGTTCTTTGCTCTGTTTGCCTTCTTTCAGCCGGATGCGGAAAGAAAGAGACTGACACCACAAAAAAAGTTAATGTATCGGAGTTTTCCGAACAGGACTTAAGCAGTTCACTTAAGATCGAAGGAAAAGTTGAGAGTACTGATAACGACTCAACTATCATGACTGATCTTACTAGTCTCAAGGTAAAGAAAATCAACGTAAGTGTCGGCGATCAGGTAAAAGCAGGAGACGTACTCTGTGAACTTGATTCGACTGATATTGAAAAGCAGATCTCTGATCTTGAAAAGATTGTCAGCGATTCAAGCACACTTTATGACTACAAGTACCAGCAGCTTCAGAAGGAACTCGAAAATACAAAAAAATCGGGCGAGATAGATATAAAAGAAGCTTCTGACAAACTTGATGAAGCAAGAAGTAACTATAATAATCAGCAGAATATCTATAACGAAAACCGTTCAAGATATGACAGCCTTTATAACGAAGCAAATGATCTGAAAAATGCAGCTCTTAATGCTGAAAATACTGATCAGGCTGAGATCATCATGGAGCAGTACAAGATGAAAATGCAGGAAGTTGCTGCAGCCATGAGTGCCTATGAAACTGCAAATGCACAGATGCAGTCAATCAGTGAACAGATAAATTTATATGAGAAACAGCTTGAATCAGCTAAACTTCAGGCAAACAGCCAGAAGGATTCAGCTCAGTATAACATCGATACATACTCTCTTACAAACAGTTCTGACACAAGCAACAAGAACAAACTTGAAGAACTGAAGAAGGATCTTGAAAAGACAAAGATCAAGGCAACTGGCGATGGTGTTGTATCAGAAATAAAAGGTGAAGAAGGAAAAGCATGCCGTGAGGGCGTTCTCATGACACTTCAGAATGCATCAAATATGTGTGTTCATGTAGTTATTGATGAAGAAGATCTTCTTACAGTTAAATCCGGAATGAAAGCCAAGATCACTATTCCTGCAAGAAAAGACGATGAATACACCGGAACTGTAGACAGAGTTCTCGATATCAAGTCAGCTCAGGGATTTGACAGTTATATCAATATAGACGACACTACAAACTTCCGAATTGGTATGTCAGCTAAGGTTGAGATCATGACAGTTGATGCGGAAAATATTCTTGCAGTAAGTAATAAATCAATTTTCAGCGACAAGGACAAGGATGATGACAGCGAAAAGGATGAGGACAAGAAGTTCTATGTTTACGAAGCTGAAAAACAGGCTGATGATACATACAAGCTCCGTAAGGTAGAAGTAACCAAGGGCCTTGAATCTGATAAATATACCGAGATAAGCGGCGATGGTCTTGAAAAGGGTGACTACATCGTCTCATCACCGGGCAGAGTTAAAGACGGCGAAATTGTCGAAGTCAAGACAGGCAGAGGTGATAAGAGTGACGAATGAGAAAAAAGTTGTAGTTGATCTTCAGGGGATTATAAAACGCTTTTACATCGGTCAGCCTAATGAACTTCAGATCCTCAACGGTATGGATATAAAAGTACACGAAGGCGAATTCGTTGCCATTGTCGGTGAATCGGGTTCAGGTAAAAGTACACTTATGAATATCATCGGTGCGCTCGACAGACCGACAGAAGGTTCCTATTTCTTCAACGGTGAAGATATAAGCAAGCTTTCAGACAAAAAACTCAGTAATATAAGAAACAAGCAGATAGGTTTCGTTTTTCAGAACTTCAACCTTATTCCGAGAACATCGGCTCTCAAAAACGTTGAGATCCCGATGATGTACGCCGGAAAGGGAAGAAAGGAAAGAACAAACCGCGCGAAGGAGCTCCTTGAGATCGTAGGTATGGCTGAACGTTATGACCATAATCCTAACGAGCTTTCAGGCGGACAGAAGCAGAGAGTTGCTATTGCCAGAGCAATGGCAAACGATCCGGCACTTATCCTTGCCGATGAGCCTACAGGTGCTCTTGATACTAAAACAGGCCGTATAGTAATGGATATTTTCCATAAGCTTCATAAATCAGGGAAGACCATAATCCTTATCACTCACAGCCCTGAACTTGCAAAAGAAACAGAGAGAATTATCACTATCTCCGACGGTTCTGTAGTTTCTGATACCGGAACAAAGGTACAGGATGCCGGAGGTGAGAACAATGATGCTGTTTGAGAATTTACGTCAGGCATATAATTCTCTTGTTCTCAATAAAAAGAGAACGATTCTTACTATGATCGGCATTATAATCGGTCTCAGTTCTGTTCTTCTTATCGTTTCTGTCGGTGATGTTATCAGCAACATAGCAGAAAAGTATCTGATCAATGCAACAGGCGGAAATACAATTTACTTTATTTCAGGTATTGACGTTGACGGTGATATAGATCATAAGCCTGAGCGCAGATATCCTTTTACAGAAGATGAAATCTATGATTTTATCGATTCCACCAATGGAGAGATACTTGATATATCCAGCAATTCCTCTGTAAATGTCTCCGGTAATTTTATGCTTGATGATAAGCATAAGTCAAATGTTACTATGCAGGGAGTCACCTCTTCATATGAGATAACATCAAAAATGAGACTTACTAACGGCAGATTTTTTAACAGGAATGAATCCAGATACGGTAAGCCGGTAATAGTTATTTCCGATATTGCTGCTAAGGCTTTGTTTGGTTCTTCTGCTGATGCTGTTGGTAAAGTACTTGATTTTCAGGGTCAGGTTTCAGTTCCTCAGTATGATCCGGAAACTTATATGCCATTAGATGATGTGGTTATCAAAGTTTCGGGTAATGTTGTCGTATTAGGTGTATATGAATATATTTCAGACGGTAAGTCTGCCGATATCAGAACTGATGATATGGAAACAGCGGTTTACTGCCCTTCACAGTTTATTAATGATATTGCAGACCTTGAAGAAAGCAGTTCTGTAAACGGATTTAACATTGTGCAGTTCGTTCCTGCAGATCCTACAGATACAACTACGGCACAGGACATGATCAGAAACTTTGCTCTTGAAAAATATGGTTCAGATGAAGATTATCGTTTTACTGTAAAAGATCAGATGGCAATGCTTTCAACAATAACAGGTGCAGTTTCGATTATCACTGTTGCGTTTATTGTAATTTCTGCTATTTCGCTTCTGGTTGGCGGTATTGTTCTTATGAACACCATGCTTGTTACGGTAACTGAAAGAACCAAGGAGATAGGAATCAAAAAGGCTCTTGGTGCGAGAAACAGTACTATAAGAGCACAGTTCCTTTTTGAATCTGCGCTTATATGTCTTATTTCGTGTGCTGTTGGTGTATTCCTTGGTATGTTTTTCGGCATGATAATCGAATCAAATCTTGACAGAATCATTTCACTTGTACCTAATGAAGGTATCCAGTATTTCCTGCTGAACTCTGATATACACGTTACGCCTTCACTGAATGCGATAATTATTTCAACTACATTCTCACTTGCAGTAGGTCTTATATTCGGACTCTATCCTGCAAACAAGGGAGCTAAGATGCAGCCGGTTGAAGCGCTGAGATATGAATAGAACGTGAAAGGACAAACAAAAAATGAAAGAAAAATCTATAAGAAACAAAAAGAAAACCAGAAAAATTATAAAGACGGTTATCTTCTGGGTTCTTCTTGCTGCGTTTTTGGGATGGTTTGCTTCTCTCAGAATATCTCTTGACAGTAATCCTAATGATTATGATTATGTTATTCCGTTTGAGAGCAGAGTACTGAATGATTACAGATCTGCAACCGGAAAAGTTGTAATGAATGATATTCAGACAGTTTCGACCAATGTAACACAGAAGATAAAATCAGTTAATGTAAAACTTGGCGATCATGTAAACGAAGGCGATGTCCTTTGTGAATTTGAATCCGCAGATCTTGATGAACAGATACAGAGAATTGAAAAATTCATTGCTGATAAGAAAGCTGCAGATTCACTTGACAGTAACAGTGAAGCTGGTTCTGCTGAATACAGCCGTAAGCAGGCTTCTCTTCAGGTAGAAAGTGCATCAATGGCTGTTGCTTCAGCAAGAAAGCTTTATGATGATACTTACGCTAAGTATTCAGAATATTTTGATAAGTGCTATGCCACTTCTGATCCGAATGAACAGGCAATGTATTATAACATGTACACTCAGTATCAGCAGCAGCTTGAGCCTATCAACGATCAGATACGTGCAGCTCAGAAAACTCTTGATCAGGCAAAAGAAGCACAGAAAAGAGTTGCTGAATCGCTGAGCAGCAGTGATTATATCAAAACCCTTACAGACAGCGAGGCTGAGATCAGAGACTATGAAGAGCAGCTGAAAAAGCTGAAAGAGGAAAAGGAAAATCTCGTGGTTAAAGCTCCTAAGTCCGGAATTATTGCTGACTGCTATGCTTCTGAAGGCGGTTATGCATTTGACGGAGGTCTTTTCAGAATCGGTACACTTGGCAGTTATAAAGTTGAGGCGTACGTAAACAGTAAAGACATTCTTGATATTAAAACTGGTATGGAGGCGTCATTCAAAACAACTCTGACCGGTGCTGAAGAGATCGGCGGTAAAGTTACAAAGGTATCAGATATTTATAATGCTGCTGGTGACGGATATGCTGTTGAACTTGAAATAACAGACAAATCGGTTATGGATAAACTCAGACACAATGTTTATACTTCAGCAAAAATATATCTGGTAAATATGGGATCAATCCCTGCAGTACAGTATGATGCACTTGTTGATGACGGAAACGGCGGCAATTATGTATTCAAGGCTGTTAAAAAAGGCGATGAGTATGTAGCTGAAAAAGTATCAGTCAAGAAGGGCTATGAAGCTGACTTTTATGTTGAAGTTACTTCTGATCAGCTGAACGAAGGAGATCTTATAGTTGGAAATGCTTCAGAACATCACGAGGGTGATAAGCTGAAGATCAAAGGAATGGCGGGATGATATGAGTATTACAGAACATATTATTTCAGCCTGGAGATGCCTGTCCAGCAGTAAAATGAGAACGTTTCTTACTACACTCGGTATTATTGTCGGAATAAGTTCAGTAATTCTTATTAATACTATCGGAAGCACACTTGGAAAGACTGTTCGTGCAACTATGAACGGTTTTATGTCGGGTAATCAGTTTATTGTTGCGATATTAAAGGAAGATTATATGGAAACAGGTGAGCTCTCTGGAACAGCGATTACTGATGAAATGATGCAGGCTTTTGAAGACGAATTTAATGGAAAAGTTCGACGCATGGTAATATTGCAGGGCGAACTCACAACACTTGCCGGTACTGAAAAGAAAGAAGGAAATATTAATCTGTGTGGTGTATCAGAAAATACTATTCAGTCACTTGGTGCAGAAATGGAACTGGGCAGGTATATATCGGCTGAAGATACAGTAAAAGCAGCTTCCTCTATTGTTATCTGCAATCAGACGGCAGAAATTATTTTCGGAAAAGGTGTTGATCCGATAGGAAAGCAGGTCACACTCGGAGGATACAACACAACACTTACTGTAGTCGGAACATATAAACCGTTGATAGATCCTTCTCTTTTAGGTATGTCAGATGAAGATCCTCAGACTGCTATTATTCCATATTCATATTTAGAAAACCTGGTAGGTACAGATATGAATACCAGTAATCAGATAGCTTTTATTGCAGATGATGATGTTTCTTCAGAAGAACTAAAAAAAGTGGCAGAAGAAGTTTTCCCTAAGTATGTTCCAGAAGGCGAAATGCTCTATACTGAATCACTTAACGAAGACCTTGAGCAAATCGATACTTTTGTTGATGTCATAACAAAAATAATTGCTGCTATAGCTGCGGTATCTCTTGTTGTTGGAGGTATCGGTGTTATGAATATCATGCTGGTAAGCGTAACGGAAAGAACGATGGAAATTGGTGTTCGAAAGGCAATGGGTGCTGATAATAAATCTATAAGGACTCAGTTTATTACTGAATCAATCATGATTTCTCTTATCGGTTCAGCTATAGGTATTGTTCTTGGACTTATCGAAGCAAAGCTTGTTGCAATGTTTGCAG
>CADAPI010000054.1 GCA_902789705.1 uncultured Ruminococcus sp. | reverse complement strand
CGCGGACGGAACCATCGTGGACTGTTTCGGAGGCAGAGAGGATCTTGAAAACAAAATGATCCGCTGTGTCGGCGAAGCTGAAAAGCGCTTTGACGAGGATGCACTCCGCATAATGCGTGCGGTACGTTTCGCATCCCAGCTTGATTTCACCATAGCAGACGATACGGAAAAGCAGATCTTTCTTTTAAAGGATACGCTTAAAATGATATCGGCCGAAAGACTGCGCACCGAGCTTGAAAAGCTTTTATGCGGAAAATCGGTATATAAGATACTTATGAAATACCATGAGATACTTGAAGTATTCATCCCGGAAATAACCCCTACGATTGGTTTTGAACAGCACAGCAAATACCATGGCTACACTGTCTGGGAACACACTGTAAGAGCTGTCATGAACGCTGAAAACACGCCGGAATACAGAGTCACCCTGCTCCTTCACGACATAGCAAAGCCGGACTGCTTCCTTCTTACACCGGACGGCAGAGGGCACTTCAAAAAGCATCCGGAAAAAGGAGCTGTCAAGGCGGAAGCTATCTTAAAAAGGCTCAAGTACGACAATAAAACAATAAAGGCTGTTACGACGCTTATAAAGTACCACGACTTTGAATTCAGATCACGTCAGGATGTAAAGCACGTACTTTCTGAAATCGGCACCGAACTTTTTTATAAACTCCTTGAAGTACAGCGTGCCGACGGAGTTTCGAAGGACGGTATATGCGCAAGCAGCTTAAACGCTCATGAGTGAAGGATTCACCGGCACACAGATAGGCAAAGCGCTGAACAGTATGCTTGATGCCGTGCTGGATGACAAACTTGAAAACAGATACGACAAGCTTCTGGAATACGCTAAAAACAGCTGTCTGAACGAAGAATAACAGGATGTTAAGAAAACACTGATCAAACCGGAAATACGGCTTCGCCGTATTTCCGGTTACGGGAGACTGCGGGGCTTCGCCCCGTACCCCCACGCTGATTTATGAATAAATCAGCGTTTCCTTAACATAAACAAAAGGGTGCACACCCCGAAATGAGGCGTGCACCCTTTGTCATTTACTGCCGGCCGTTACAGAACGACCATAGTCTGTACATCTGCAGGCAGCATATTTTTTTATTTTCTTTCAGTAGACTGGCGGAAGATAAGCCTGTGGTCAAGGAATATCCTGCCGCTGTTGTTTTTGCCTGAAATATTCTCGATAACGAGCTTCGCTACCATTTTTCCTATTTCGAAGCAGGGCTGTTCAACCGTCGAAATAGACGGAGTATACATCTCGGCCATGCTTATGTTATCGAATCCGATGACGGAAAACTCGCGGCCGATCTTTATGCCGAATTCCGTGGCTTTCTTGATAAATCCTGCTGCAAGAAGGTCAGAAACGGCAAACACTGCAGTAGGCTTGTTTTCCATACGGTTAAAGTATTCCGCAGCTTTCATTCCGCTTGTGTAGTCATAGGAATCTCTGAAAAGATAACGTTCATCGAACTTCAGTCCGCAGTCCTCAAGCGCACGCATATATCCTTCCTCACGTTCAACTGATGAAGGTGCACGTACAGTCGTTGATACCATTCCGATCCTTTTGTGTCCGATGGACGCAAGATACTTTACTGCATCGTAAGCAGCCTTTTCATTATCGATCATTACCGTGAGTATGTCCGAACCCTGACGCGGTTCACAGCAGAGCGCTATGCAGTACTGGTCAGCCAGATCGTTAAGCGTCTTATCGTCAAGTACAGTACCCATGAGAACAGCAGCATCGACCGTTCTGTTTCTGAGCATTCCGAGGAGTCTTTCCTCGTGAGGACCGTAACTGTTCGTCATGCTCATGAAAACATCGTATCCGTTATTCAGTGCCTCGATCTGCATTCCGTGCAGTATTTCGCTGTAGTAGGTCTGCTCGGTGGAAGGCACCAGTGCAAGTATTACATTGGTCTCACGCTTTCTGAGATTACGGCCCAGAAAATTCGGCTTGTAGTTAAGTTCCTTTATCGCCCTGTTTACCTTTTCAGCCGTTTCAGGCGCCACCACGGAACTGTTGTTGAGTACTCGTGAAATGGTTGCAACAGATACTCCTGCGTGTTTAGCAACATCTTTTATCGTAGCTTCCAAAATTCTCTCTCCATTCTTGTATATCTGTACACTTAATGCGAACATAAACGAACGCAAACTGTGATTGCTCCGAGAAATAAAACGTTTACATTGATCTATTTCCATTATAACAGATTCAACAGAAAATTGCAACTATGCATCAGAAAGCATAGACAAAATCCCTCACATGTGTTATAATGATTTAGCATAAAACACTATACATGAATCAGGAAAACGCTGATTTATACTTTTAACAGGTAAAATATATGAAACACGAAAACATAAAAAAGAAAAACTTTCCGGCAATAGCTTTTCTGATTGCTTTAACGTTCTTTTTCATGTTTGCCGGCTCATTATGCAGTATCGTTTCCGGAGAACCTGCGGAAAATGACTCTTCAGCCATAGTGACCTATGATTTTGAGGACAAAACCGATCTTGACGAATGGTTCCCTATTGTCGGACGTATACGAATACAGATAGACAATGAAAAAGCGTTCTCCGGCAGCGGATCTCTGAAGGTCGATAACAGGGAAACGTGTTTTGACGGTCCGGCTGTTGACATAACCGACTATATCAGACTGGGAACGGAGTACCACATTTCTTTTAAATGCATGTACGACGGCAAAGAAGATGATTACATACGTATTTCAGCCAGAAAAACATTTGCTGACTCAAGTTCACGCTACGAAAATCTTCAGTCGCTCAAAGACATCAGAAGGAATGAATGGGTAAGCGGAGAAACTGATCTGCTTCTTTCGGGAAACGTGGAAAAACTGGATATTTACTTCGAATCCGGAAACCGTGAATCGACGATATGGTTAGATGATATCACCATAACAGAAAAAGACTCCGAAGATACAGCTTCAGAGCCGCAGCTAAAACCGGAAGGCACTACACTGTACGATTTTGAAAACGGCGTTGATCCAGACTTTAAAGCCTTTCGCGATGCAAGCATCATACGTTCAGACACGGCCTCGTTCAAAGGCGGACATTCTCTCAGTATATGCGGCAGAAAGGACAGCCGTGACGGTGTTGCCATCGATATTTCCGCTTTGAAGAAAAATGTTCCGTACCGCTGCAGCACAATGATACTGTTTGCAGCATCACATCATAAAAATGAGTATTTTTCAATTTATCTGCGGTATCATGTAAGCGAAACATCCTACACCGATATAGCCGTAGATCCGTCCCACGAGACAAGTTCAGGAAGCTGGTCGGCATTCGGCGGTGTATTTACTGTACCTTCTGAAGCTATAGACCCTGTGCTGTACATCACATCAGTAAAACCAAAGGATGAATTCAATTACAGGCATGTCGATTTTTTCATCGACGACTTCACCATTTCTGACGAACTCGAAACTGATGCCGACAGGATGCGTGCCCGCAAGCGCATGATAAGGATCATTTCCGCATGCGTTTTTGCAGCAGCAGTTATCGCATTTGCTGTCATCATGCTGATAAGCGGACGTAAACTGCGCCGTAAACTCGACGAAGCTGCAAAGGATTCCATGACCGGCGCATACAACAGAAACGCATATGAACAGCGTATAAAACAGTTAAGTCTGAAACCTGAAAAATGCAAAAAGCTGTTCTTCGCAGTATGTGACATTAACGGGCTGAAGTATCTCAACGACAATTACGGTCATCAGACCGGAGACCACTGTATTATTAAATGCGCGCATCTGCTTATCAGTGTAATGGGCAGACACAAAGGCAAAGTCTACAGAACAGGCGGCGATGAATTCGTCTGCATTGCTCCCGAAGATTTCAAGTCCGATCTGAAACAGACACTTGAAAACGAAGAGAATTCTTTCACAGACTATCCGTTCGCTGTTGCATCCGGAACTTCATCGTATTCTCCTTACGAAGACGGCGAAAAGCCTGATATAAAGGTAATCATTTCCCGCTGTGACAAGGAGATGTACCTCGATAAAAAGCGAAAGCAGAACAAAAAAATACAAAATTAAACCAATACGCAAAAACTGCAAAAAAAACAATTCATTTAAGCGCCGTTTTCTTTTATTATGTATATAGACAGAATCATTAAAAAATGTTATACTATATGAATAGGATTATAGTTATCGCAAAAAACATTTTTACGGTCACTTTAATAGATTTAAAAAAAATCAGCATAAAATCATCCGCAGGCAGCATACGCAGTCTGCAGAACAGCTGACTGCAGCAGGCGTAGAATACCTCTGCATTATAATAAATCTGGTTATTATATTTCGATTTTAATAAGGTGGAAAAATTGTATGAAACGAACAAGATTATCATTACTTCTGGGGCTTGCATCATCTATTGCATTAAGCGCGATAAGCTTTCCTGCAGTTGTAAACGCTGAAGGAGAAGAAGACACTGCCGATGTTCCTGTCGTTGACATCAGCGGTGAACCGATTTACAGCGACGACTTTGAAAGTGACGTGATCAACGGCTGGAGTTCTCTCGGCGGCGTAGCTGAGATCAGTCTTGACACTTCAGACGGACATGAAAGCAGTACAAGCCTTAAGATCACCGGAAGAGAAGTCTCATGGCACGGTCCTTCAGTCCTTCTTGACGACTACTTTGAAAACGAGGAAGCATACCGTCTTACAGGATGGGTAAAAGTTGATCCGAAAGCCTCTGAAGACATGGTTATCAACTGCACTCTGCGTTTCAGTGACTCAGTAAACGTAGATTCATATGTTGGTGTCTCAAACATAGTTGCAAAGCCGGGCGAATGGACATACTTTGACGGAACGGTGGAAACTCCTGAAGATCTTTCATCAACACTTCTTTACTTCGAATGCCAGCAGGATCCTACCCTGGAGTTCAGCATCGATGACATAAAGATCTACGGAAAAGCACCTGAAGCTGCGGCTGAAAATGCTGCTGAAAGCTCAAAGAAGGCCGGTGTTGACAAATACGAATTTGACTTTGAAAGCGGATTCGAAGAATGGGTAAGCCGAGGCGACACACGTCTTATCAGAACCGACGAGCATCAGAACAACGGTAACTACTCAATGCTTTCAACAAACCGTACAAAATGCTGGAACGGTCCTTCAGTTTCGATCGACGGTATAGCACGTGATGTTGAATACAACTATGAAGCAAACGTTCTTTACACAGATAAAAAAGCAGATGATTCACACACATTCCTTCTCGAATGCCAGTACACATACAACGGTGCGGAAAACTACTCACGTATTTCCGAGGCGGAAGTAAAGAAGGGTGAATGGACAAAAATAGCAGGTTCATTCACAGTTCCTGAAGGAGCAAGAAACGTTACATTATACGTTCAGACAGCAAACCTTCCGGAAGATGCACCGGCCGGTTCCGAAACACTTACAGACCTTGTTTCATTCTACGTGGATGACGTAAAGGCAGTTCGTTCCGACATAGCAAACACTCCTGAGATCATAAACACGATCAAGACAATGGACTCAACCACACTGCTTCTTATCATTGCAGGTGTTGTCGGTCTCATCATCCTTCTCGTAGTTATCTTCAGAGTTATCTTCACCGGTTCAGACAATGACGAGGAAGAATCAACAGCGAGCGACAAGAGTGAAGGAATCAACGATGTTATGAATTCACTTGAATCTGAAAATTCAGAAAAGAAAGCTCCGGAAGCAAAGAAGGACGCTCCAAAGCCTGAAATCAGTAAGCCTGCTGAAAAGGCAGCTGAAAAAGCACCTGAAAAGAAGGAAGAGAAGGTCAATGAAGCTGCTCCTGAAAAGAAGGAAGAAACTGCAGAAAAGAAGCCAGCAGAAAATAGCAGTTCTGAAAACAAAACTTCTGAAAACAAGAGTCAGAATGAAAACAAGTCTTCTTCAAACAACGGAAACAATAACAGCAGCAAAAAGAAGCACAACAAGAAGTCAAAGAAGGAAGAATCTCGTGAAAAAGAAGTTTTCGGAATCGAAACATTCTCATACGATGATCCTGACGCAGCTACAGCTTCAGACGATGATTCAGCGCATAACCCGGACAGCCCGTTTGACGGCTTCTGATAAAGCGCCTGTCGCGTAACTACAGTAATCAGATACTGCACAGAGTTTACACTTTGTGCAGTATTTTTTATTCCGAAGCAGGCAGCCAGCAAATTTATTCATAAATCAGCGTGGGGCTCCGGGGCGAAGCCCCGCAAATCCCACCTCCGGAAATCCGGCGAAGCCGGATTTCCGATATAATCAGTGTTTTCTTAGTCGTAAATGCGATAAATAAGCGCCTGATTAGTGAATTTGTACATACAGAGTCCTGAATATTTTCCGATTCATGTATGGACAATATGCACAGAATGTGCTATAATATTAATCAAGATACTAACGGTTTAGAGAAAATCATGGGGTTAGAAGATTTTTTCTGAAAGTTTATTATGAAAGAAAGCGGGGATTATTATGAAAAAACAGATCATATCTTTCAGCATCATATTCATGATGCTTGCTGTGCTCATTGCGCCGAACGTTCCTGCAGACTCAGTTTGTTATGCAGAGGGCGGCGACGTGCTGTTTGCAAGTGATTTTGAAGACGGCGCGCTGAACGCGTGGACACCGTTCGGCGGAGGCGGAAAGCTCACGCTGGACACAACGGTCAGCCACTCCGGCGACAACAGTCTGGCAGTAACGGAACGTGCCCAGTCTTACCACGGACCTTCATTTTCCGGCGACGCACTGTTTACACCGAATAAAACGTACACTGTAAGTGCATGGATCTACCATAAAAGTGACTCGGTAAAGACTTTTTCATGGACTCTCAAATATGTTGATTCTCTCGGAACATCACAGTACATGCAGCTGGCCGGCGGCGAAATACCGCAGAAAGTCTGGACGGAAATAACAGGTACTGTCACAATTCCGGAAGACTCGGCAAACTATCTTACCTATTTTGAATGTGCAAACGCATCAACTGACTTCAACATCGATGACGTGGTCATTATCGGCGACAGAAACGACCGTGAGGAACAGGGTACAAACAAAAAAGGTTACCTTTACTCATTCGATTTTGAAAACGGAAATGAACTCTGGGCACCGCGCGGCGACAACAGACTTATACGCACTGACGAATACAGCCATACCGGAACACATTCCATTTACGTTACAAACAGAAACAAAACATGGAGCGGTCCTACGGTTAACGTCAACGACGTAAAGCGCGGCGTATCCTATTTCTACTCGGCATACATAATGTACACCGGCGATGAGTATGAAGATGTTCACGGTTTCAGAATGGAACTCCAGTACAGTCAGAACGGTGAAACCAAATATCAGCTGATAACAGCCAAGGATATTCCGAAAGATAAATGGACAAGAATAACAGGAACATATATTCTTCCTGAAGATGCAGCCGACGCTGCATTCTACTTACAGACCAGCAACGTTGACGAACCCGAAAAAATAACCGAAAGCGATCTCATGTCATTCTATACTGACAGCGTTATCATTTCGGAAACATCGGTAATACACAGGGAAACAGCAGTAAAGGCTCTTATCATACTATGTGCCGCAGCAGCTGCTGCCCTTCTGATCAGAGCGCTGTTCCTGCTTATAGCAAAGCGAATGAGGAAGAAGAAGGAAGTCCTGAAATCAATCGCCAAGGATGCAATGACACAGTGCTACAACAGAAACGCATATGAAAAGCGCATCGACGAACTTACAAAGGAACCTGAAAAATGTAAAGACCTCTGGTTCGCACTGTGCGATGTAAATTTCCTTAAGTACATAAACGACAACCTTGGTCACGAAAAAGGCGACGAAGCTATCACAAGATGCGGCAGACTTCTTATGGATGTCGTAGGTGATGACGGTGAGGTTTACAGAACCGGCGGTGACGAGTTTGTCTGCATTACCAAGAAATCCATGCAGGAACAGATACGAGAAGCTCTTGCAAAAGAATCTGAAGAAGACAAGGGTTATCCTTTCGCAGTTGCATCAGGATTTGCAGCATACGATCCGGAAACAGACGGCGAATCGCCTGATATCAGTGCTATAACAGAACGTTCCGACAAGGAAATGTATGAAAACAAGCAGGAGATCAAGGCGAAGAATACCGAGTATTCAAGAAAGTAACCTGCGATCTTCAACAGCTTTTAAAACTGCATCTGATAAATTCCCCCTTGTACTCATCGTCATGGGGGAATTTTTTATTGATCGTATATATTGACGCCAATAATGCAATAATGATATAATTATAGTAGCAAAAAGATTTATTTTTTCAAGGAAAGATTGGAGGGGAATACATGAAGGCAAAACTGTTCAGAGCTATTGCATTTCTGTCAGTTCTTATTGTTTTTCTGACTTCATCCCCTTCCCTGACTGCCTTTGCTGCGACAGTTTACCATGCGCTCGATCCGGGATGGGTCGAAGTATACAGTGAAAACTTTGATGAAGGTTTCGGCGGCTGGACACCTTTAGGCGGACAGGCCGATACAAAACTGGATTCGCGCTACAGCAAAAGCGGTTCATACTCATTCCTTGTTTCAAACCGTCCGGACACCTGGGCCGGTCCAAGTCTGGATGTTTCAGATATGCTGTACGCCGGAAAGAAATACCGTTTCGACGCATTCGTACGTCAGGACAGTACCGAAAAAAACACTGTGTCGCTGATAATCAAATATATGATCGAAGGTGCAAGCGACCCTACCTACGATCAGATAGCATCAACAGAACTGAAAGCTGAAGGCTGGGGCAGGATCTCAGGTTACTATACAGTACCTGACGATGCTTCGGATTACATCATTTATTTCGAACACTCTGACAAATCTGTTTCTTTCGCTATAGATACAGTACTCATATCAACAAATGAAGCTTCAGCTGTCACAACTGAAGCCAAGGAATATCAGGAAATTTCCTATGGTTTTGAAGAAGGAACAGAAAACTGGCACGCATATTCAGACGCACATGTGGAACGTTCATCAAACTTCAGCCACACAGGAAGATATTCGCTGTACACCTCGGAACGAACATCTCCGATGAGCGTACCTGCCATAAAACTTTCTTCACTTGTAACCCTTGGAACAAGCTATGAATATTCCGCGTTTGTCATGTACAACGGGCGTTCTTTCAACGATGAACATGAATTCAGGCTCATAATAAGCTATATGACAGGAGACACAAAGCAGGAGAAAGTTCTTGACGCAAAAACGCTTCAGAAAAGCAACTGGTCCAAACTGACCGGTGAATTTATACTT
Source organism: uncultured Ruminococcus sp. (assembly GCA_902789705.1). Lineage (GTDB taxonomy): Bacteria > Bacillota > Clostridia > Oscillospirales > Ruminococcaceae > HUN007. The sequence goes on along the minus strand of CADAPI010000054.1, from coordinate 12,895 downwards.
CCGGATGATGCGTCAGCGGTAAACCTCCTCATAACCTCCGGGGAATCTGAGGAATCTGACGGTTACGTAGCCTACTACATAGACGATATCCTTATTCTGGACAGCACGATGAAAAACCAGCTCAAATCAAGCGCCGTAGCATTAAGAGTACTGATTATTATCGGAATTGTATTCTTCATGGCAGTCATGTTTATTATAATGCTGAAGAAAATAAATGCATCAAACAACCTGCTCGCGGATGCTGTCACTGACTCAATGACGCGCGCACTGAACCGAAACAGCTATGAAATGCAGATAGCCCATCTTGAAAATTATCCGGCAGACTGCAGGAAGCTGTGGATCACGGTATGTGACGTAAACTTCTTAAAACTCATTAATGACAATTACGGACACAGAAAAGGCGACGACGCCATTATAAGATGTGCCGATGTAATAATCTCGGTTATCGGGCGAAAAGGCAGAGTTTACAGGACCGGCGGCGACGAGTTTGTATGCATGACCGGCTCAGACGTCACAGAAAAGCTGAGGCAGGCGATCTCAGTTGAGGCGCAGAACTACAAAGGCTATCCTTTCTCGGTTGCTGTTGGAGCCTCATCCTACCATCCTGACGAAGACGGTTCTGAACCTAACATCAAGATCATACTCGAACGAAGCGACAAGGAAATGTACAAGGACAAGGACAGGATCAAGAAGGAAATGTCCGGAATGATGTAACGGAAACTGACAGTTTACCGTACAGAGTAAATATAGTGAATGCAAAACAAATTTTCATTTACTATAAAAGAAAGGTTATCCGCATCCCTTTCAGGATACGGATAACCTTTTTGTTTTTATGTTTTATGATATGTGATCTGTTTATCAGAATCCCATTCCGCCGCCCTGTGGCATCATAGGAGCTGCAGGAGCATCTTCCTTGATGTCAGCAACGAGGCTTTCAGTTGTGAGTACCATTGAAGCAACTGAAGCTGCGTTCTGGAGTGCTGAACGTGTTACCTTAGTAGGGTCAACGATACCTGAAGGGATCATGTCAACATAGTTTTCGTTGTAAGCGTCGAAGCCGTAGCCAACCTTGCCTGAGTTTCTGATCTTGTCGATGATAACTGAACCTTCAAGGCCAGCGTTGAGAGCGATCTGACGAACCGGTTCTTCAAGAGCCTTGAGAACGATCTTAGCGCCTGTTCTTTCGTCGCCTTCGAGTTCAGGAATAAGCTTTTCAACTGCCGGCATAGCATTGATAAGAGCTGTACCGCCGCCTGCTACGATACCTTCTTCAACAGCTGCCTTTGTAGCTGCAAGAGCATCTTCGATTCTGAGCTTCTTTTCCTTCATTTCGATCTCAGTAGCAGCACCTACCTTGATAACTGCAACACCGCCAGAGAGCTTTGCAACTCTTTCCTGGAGCTTTTCCTTGTCGAAGTCAGATGTTGTTGTTTCGATCTGTGACTTGATCTGAGCAAGTCTTTCCTTAACAGCTTCGCTTGTGCCGGCACCATCAACAATGATTGTGTTTTCCTTGCCGATAACTACCTGCTTAGCACGGCCGAGCTGAGCCATTGTTGTATCCTTGAGTTCGAGACCAAGTTCTTCTGTGATAACTTCGCCGCCTGTGAGGATCGCGATGTCCTTGAGCATTTCCTTACGTCTGTCACCGAAACCAGGAGCCTTGACACCTACGCATACGAATGTGCCTCTGAGCTTGTTGAGAACGAGAGTTGTAAGAGCTTCGCCTTCGATGTCCTCAGCAATGATAACGAGCTTCTTGCCTGCCTGAACGATCTGTTCGAGAAGCGGAAGAATGTCCTGAATGCTTGAGATCTTCTTGTCTGTGATAAGGATGAGAGCGTCATCGATAACTGCCTTCATCTTGTCTGTATCTGTTACCATGTAAGGTGAGATGTATCCGCGGTCAAACTGCATACCTTCAACTACTTCGCTGTATGTTTCTGCAGTCTTGCTTTCCTCGATAGTGATAACGCCGTCTGATGTTACCTTTTCCATTGCTTCAGCGATGAGCTTACCAACGTTTTCATCAGCAGATGAGATAGTAGCAACTCTTGCGATGTCAGCAGATCCTTCGATTTTCTTTGAATTGTCAACGATCGACTTTACTGCTGCGTCAACAGCCTTTGAAATACCCTTTCTTACGATCATCGGGTTAGCGCCTGCAGCAACGTTCTTCATACCTTCACGGATGAGAGCCTGTGCGAGAAGTGTAGCTGTTGTTGTACCGTCACCGGCAGCGTCGTTTGTCTTTGTAGCAACTTCCTTAACGAGCTGTGCACCCATGTTTTCGAATGCATCTTCGAGCTCGATCTCCTTGGCAATTGTAACACCGTCATTTGTGATGAGCGGAGCGCCGAACTTCTTGTCGAGAACTACGTTTCTGCCCTTAGGTCCGAGTGTGATCTTTACTGTATCTGCAAGCTTGTTGATACCAGCCTGAAGTGCTTTTCTGGCGTCTTCGCCGTAAATAATATCCTTTGCCATAACTATTACTCCTTTATATCTTTATATTTTCTTTTCATGAAACAGTGACTATGCCGCAGTCCCCTGATTTTATTCAACGATAGCGAGAATGTCTTCCTGTCTGAGGATAGTGTATTCAACGCCGTCAACCTTAACTTCTGTTCCTGAGTACTTGCTTGTAAGCACCTTGTCACCAGGCTTAACGTACATTTCAACCTTGTTTCCGTCAACTACTCCGCCGGGACCAACAGCTACTACCTCTGATACCTGTGGCTTTTCCTTTGCTGAGCCTGTAAGAATGATACCGCTCTTTGTTGTTTCCTCTGCTTCAGTAAGTTTAACAACTACTCTGTCTGCAAGTGGTTTGATTGTCATAATATATTTCCTCCTTAAAACTTTTCAGGATAACTGATTATAATTATTAGCACTCCTTATCTTTGAGTGCTAATTATATTTTACCAACTTATAATAAAAAATCAAGGGTTTTAAGCGATTTTCCCGAAACTTTGTGGAAGTGCTTTGACTATTCCACAGACACAGATGTTATTTATGCATTTCACATAAATATCTTTGCTTGATAAAAGTATGTTAAATTTTTATTAATTTTCACGTAATAATTTGTTCACAATTCAGCTTGTACACATCAATTTAATATTGTATAATAAATCTATAAGTTAAATCATGAAAATACTAATTAAGTCCGAAATCCGGCTTCGCCGGATTTCGGAAGGGGTGGATTTACGGGGCTGCGCCCCGTTCCCCCACGCTGATTTATGAATAAATCAGCGTTTCCTTAGTAAACGGGCCCCGTTCCCTGTCCCCCCGCTGCGGAACGGAACATCAATATATAAGGGAACACTGACCGTTCAGCGTTTTCCTTATTCCCAGGCAAAGGAGATGATGCAGAATGTCACTGGGCAAAGTCCTTATAATAGATGACGATAAAAACACCTGCAGTGTACTTAAAACTGCTCTCGAAAAAGACGGAAACACCGTGATCTTCGCGCACGACGGCGAAAACGCCATGATAACATTCCGTGCGGTCAAGACCGATTTCATACTGCTGGACGTGGCCGTTCCCGGATCTGACGGCTGGCAGCTCTGCAAGGAAATAAGAAAAAAGTCTTCGGTACCGCTTATAATAATCACTTCACGAAGCGACACCTTTGACAAGGTACTCGGTCTGGAACTCGGAGCAGACGACTACATCACAAAACCTTTCGATATAAAGGAAGTAATGGCAAGGATCAAAGCTGTGCACCGCAGGACAAGTTTTTCCGGACACAGCGACAACAAGGAAGTTTCACATGACAAGCTTACCGTAAACCTCTCGCAGTACGAGCTCAAGGTAAACGGTATTGTCAGGGAAGCACCTCCGAAGGAACTCGAACTTCTTTACTTCTTAGCTTCAAATCCGAACAGAGTATACACACGCGACCAGCTTCTCGACGAAGTCTGGGGATTTGAATACTACGGCGATTCAAGAACAGTGGACGTACATATTAAAAGACTGCGCGAAAAACTTGAAGGCACCTCGGACAAGTGGTCTCTCAAAACCGTATGGGGCGTAGGCTACAAATTTGAAACAGAAAACGAAGAACCAGCTTAGGAAACAAACAGCAGAACGACGAAAGGGCACAAATGGATCATTTTGAAAACAGCATTGCGGCAGACTCCGGTGAAAACAAAGAAACAGTCAGCTCTCCGGAGAATGTTTTTGAAAAGGAACTTCTGATATACGACGCAGAAAAGTTTCTCTGTTCCACTGACTATAAAAACAGAATGAACGAAAAGGAAGAACGGACTCCCAGACCGGCGGCTTTTCTGGCAGCCTGTGCTGTTTTTCTGATACTCGTTTTTTCCGTGTACTGTATCATTGCACAGGCATTCAGACTAAAGGAAGGTTTTTACTCACCGGGCAGCAGAACCACGGTCATACTCGGACTCAACGACCGTCCGGACAAGGATGAGGATCTTAAGGACAGTTCGGGAAAGTATACGTCATCCGGCATATGCCAGGTGGTAGGCCCGTCAGTAGTTGAAGTACTTATCTATGAAAATAATCTTGCCGTACCTTCCGGCTCAGGCTCCGGTATCATCCTTTCCGGAGACGGATACATCGCTACGAACGCCCATGTTATACAGGCCGGCAAAACAACAAAAGTTGTTCTGACCGACAAATCAGTATTCACAGCCAAGGTGATCGGCTATGATGCCAAAACAGATCTGGGCGTACTGAAAATAGAACCGGGCGACAAAAAGCTCACGGTCGCTGAATTCGGCAACTCTGATGACGTCATTCAGGGCGAACCGGTAATGGCTATCGGCAATCCGGGAGGACTCCACGGAAGTATTTCCGGCGGCTATGTTTCCGGTATAAACCGAATGATACGTGCTGACCAGACCGGTCATGAAATGAACTGCATACAGACAGACGCAGCAATAAGTCCGGGGAACTCCGGCGGTGCGCTGGTAAACATGTACGGTCAGGTCATAGGAATAACCTCATCAAAATACGTAAGTTCAAGTTATGAAGGTCTCGGATTTGCAATAGCGATAAACGATGCCAAACCGATCATAGAGGAACTTATAGCCAACGGATTCATAAGCGGACGTTTTAAAGTAGGCATAAGCTTCTACGAGATCACAAGCGAACAGTCCTCTGCTTCCGGACTTCCGGAAGGACTTCTCATCGAGACTCTGGATGAAGAGTGTGACATATCAAAATCAGGTCTTAAGCCGAAGGATATTATAGTTGAGATCGAAAACATAAGAGTCAACAACTACGACTCCTTCATGGAAGCTCTTGAAAAGCGCGGCAAAAAGGCCGGTGACAAAGTACATGCAAAAGCAGTACGTGTTGATGAAAAGGATCATTCAAAGAGAGAGACAATAGATTTTGAATTCACTCTGGTTGAAGATACATCCGGAAATTATTAAGGAAACGCTGATTTTAAAAGAGCCGCCCCGGCACTGCCGGGGCGGCTCGTATTATTATTCTTCTTTTTCCGAATTTATCATCTGATAAAGCTCGCTTTTCTTATACCCTGTTTCCTTTGCGACTTTCTTGCAGGCATTTATCGTCTTTTCGCCTTCATCCACCATCCGGCGTACCATGTCGAGAGCAAGTTCTATCGTGCACTCCGGCTCGTCCGACTCCGGTTTTCCTTCTATAACAAGAACATATTCGCCCTTCGGGGATTTTTCCGAGTAGTATTCTATTGCACCGGACAGCGTTGTGCGGATGACCTCCTCGTACACTTTGGTAAGCTCCCTGCACAGAGAGATTCGTCTGTCACCGAAGTATTCAAGCATATCTTCCAGCGTTGACACGAGCTTGTGCGGAGCCTCGTAGAATATCATGGTGTTTTTGTTGTTCCGCACTTCTTCCAGATGCTCGATGCGCTGCTTGCGCGTAACTGAAAGAAATCCTTCAAAAGAAAATCTCGATGTGGAAAGACCGGAAACGGCAAGGGCGGAAACAACGGCACTCGGCCCCGGTATAACTTTCACAGGCACATCGTTCTCGTAGCACATTTTTACCAGATCTTCGCCCGGATCAGATATGCACGGCATTCCGGCATCCGTCACCACGGCAGCCGTTTCGCCTTCGACAAGTCTTTTTATTATAGTCTCCGCGCATGATCTTGAACTGTGGTCGTGATAGCTCACAAGCGGCTTTTTTATATCGTATCTGTTAAGAAGCTTAAGCGTCACTCTGGTGTCCTCGGCCGCGATAAAATCCACCTCGCCAAGAATATCAAGAGCACGCAGTGTTATGTCTGAAATATTGCCTATCGGCGTTCCAAGTACGTAAAGTGTTCCCGGCATTGTTATCTCTCCTCGCCTGTAAGTCTGTATATTTTCTTAACTTCATCGGAATATCCGTCTTTGCCCTGCATGTAGAGCTGCGGAGCCACCTTCATGTAGGACTTCCCGCCCTTCTTTCCTTCTATAAGGAAAAGCCACGGTGCCTGTTCCGGTGTGTTGCTTACAAAACGAAGAAGCTTCGGTTCGATATCTGCCGCCTTCATTGCGGAAATAACGTCGCCGAGTCTTTCAGGGCGGTTGCACATGCAGAGTCTGCCGCCGAATTTCAGCAGCTTCGATGCCGCACGGCACACATCGTAGATGTCGCAGAGTATCTCGTGACGGGCTATTCTCTGTGAGGTAAGTGTGCTTTCTATTCCTGCGTTTGCCGCCTTGTACGGAGGATTGCAGACAACGAGGGAACATTTTCCGAGGGGAGCGCCTTCCCAGAGCACTTTAAGGTCGGCACAGACGGGCTCGATGTTCGTAAGTCCGCTTTTTTCGATGCCGAGCTTCAGCTGCTCAATGGCGTTTTCCTGTATGTCAACTGCATAGATCTTTGACGGAGCATTCTCGCGGGACATGATAAGTGAGATTATGCCGCAGCCTGTACCGAGCTCACAGACCAGATCGTTACGCTTGTATCCGGTAAAATCCGTAAGCAGAAATGCGTCAGTTCCGAAGCGGTGATCCTCGCTTGCACAGACCCACACAGTGTCAGATAATTTTTCAAATGTATATTTGTCGTTCAATTCAGAATATCCTTTCCTAAGGTTTCGTACAGGCTTAATTATATCATACTTCACGTTATTTGTACATTAAATTTTTTTAAATAGCTATTGTAATTAAGACTCGCTTATGATATAATTAAAAATATAAGTCAAAAAATTAAAAGTGTTTCCGTAGCTCAGCAGGATAGAGCGACCGCCTCCTAAGCGGTAGGTCGGGTGTTCGAATCACCTCGGGAACGTTACGGCCGCGATTATTTCAATGCGGCCTTTTTACTAAATCGCTGATTTTTAACGCAACGCCGTTTTCGGTGTTTGAAGGAATGATTCCCGTGGCAGCTGACTTTACCTCATCGCGTGCATTTTCCACAGCGTAGGTCTCGTCGCAGGCACGGAACAAGGGCAGGTCGTTAAGATTATCGCCGAATCCTACAATTTTATCAAACCCGTATTTCCGGCGCAGGAACATTACCGCATTGTACTTCGAAGCTTTTGCGGAACTCACTTCCATATACCAGAAATTATTATTGTAAACGTCGCAGTAGAAATTGATATGAAGTCCGTTTATTTTCTTTAACAGCTCATAAACCGGTTCCAGCTTTTCTCTGGTGTCCGTAACTGAAAAATAAACGTTGTTTTTGCCGGCGCGTTCCGAAAAATCATCGATCTTTATGAACATTTTACCGTACCTTTCGGTTCTTTCCTCATAAAACCTGCGTGCGTTTTCCGAATCAATGTTTTCGTAGCAGGTCTCCAGTTCACCGTCCGTAATGGAAAACAGAAATCCTGAAAGGTGAAAGTTTCTGAGTACACCGGTCATTTCGGCAAACGCTTCGTCCGGTATACTTTCAATTTTTACGTATTCTTTATTGCATATATCATAAACGCAGACCCCGTTCATAAGGACCACCGGCACACTGATATTCAGTCCGGAGGTTATCGGCACGGCGGTTACGGCTGTACGGGCTGTGGCAAAACTGAATTTTGCTCCGGCTGAGACAGCTTCATTGATAAGCCGGACTGTTTCCGGCATCACCTCTGCCTTTGTGTTGAGCAGAGTTCCGTCAAGGTCGGATATATATAATATTTCTGACATGATAATTACTCCTTTAATTAAGGTTTTATATTAGATCTGTTTTTACAGACAAGAAAGGAAAACACCTCATGGCTATAGACTCACCGGGATCAAAAAGTGAGATCCTGAAGCTTGCTGCGGAATATCTTGAAAATGATAACCCAGGAAAAGCAGTAAAGCTGCTTGAAAATACTGAGATCTCCGAGGACGCAGAGATCCAGCACATGCTTGCTGTTGCCTACGCCGAAAGAAAATGGGGCAAAAAAGCTATAGCGCAGTACACAAAATGCTTATCAGCTGATAAGCTCTCACCTTCCCTGATACAGGACTATTCAGAGTTCATGCTTGACTCAGGTGAACACGGAGAACTTAAAAACACACTTCTGGATCTGCTTGAAAAGCACAGTTCAGACAGTGAGGCATCTGCAATGTGCATCGCCATGCTTTACTCAATGCTTGGTGACTGTCTGCTGAACAAGGCAGAAACTGATCTTACTCCGGATTTTCTTAAGGAATATCTCGAAAAGAATCCTAAGGCTGCCGGAAAAACATTTTTCTCGGCGATAATCAGATATCTTGCCGGAACACCGAACGACATTTCAATCACACCGGTGACCGACAGACTTATAAGAATAATGGCAGATTCGATACCGTCGGTTATTTCGGACATGACATTCCAGAAAGCTGTTGCTGATTTCGAACTTTCCCTTATTCTTTACGCAAACATGGTAGATCCTCTTACAATACTCGGAATGAGAACAGCAAAGCTTAAGTTCGCAGATCCGAAAAAAGATGACACCGACATGCTTAAATATCTGGTTTTCGACGCCAAGATGACAGTTGTGGATACTATCAGGGTAAAACCGCTTGATCCTTCACGTTTTGCTGCTTCGTTCCCGTACATCTGGTCACTTATATCCGGATTTGTAAACGGCGCCGTTAATGCAAAGGACTTAAAGCAGTTTACACGAAACGAGATCTACTCAGACCTCAGAGGCGCTTCGCCAAGACTTACGGATATATTTAAAAGCAATCTTTCGCCGGACGGATTCGCCGCTTTAAGCAGCTTCCTGAACGCACCGTTAAAGGGCGCAAAGCCGGTCACAGCTAAAAGAAACGCAAACAAAAACCAGGCCGTTTCCTCAAAGATCGCACCTAACGCACCATGTCCGTGCGGCAGCGGAAAGAAATATAAAAAATGCTGCGGTCTTAAATGATCATAATAATAAAAATATAACACTTGTTCGTTTTTACGCGAACAAGTGTTTTTTTATTTCTTATGGAAACACTGATCAAAGCGGGAGACCGCGGGGCTTTGCCCCGTGCCCCACGCTGATTTATGAATAAACCAGCGTTCCCTTATCTTTCACTGATGCTCGTATACTCGCGTCTTTTGGCAACTGCCTTGTACGCCGGTCTGATGATTCGGCCGCCTGTGAGCTGTTCCTCCATGCGGTGTGCAGCCCATCCGGCCATTCTTGCAACCGCAAACAGCGGAGTGAAGAGATCCTGCGGAATGCCGAGCATGTTGTAAACAAATCCGGAGTAAAGGTCAACGTTGGCACAGATAGGCTTGTCGCTTCCCTTGACTTCGCGGAACACTTCCGGTGTCAGACGTTCAATCGCGTCGATAAGCATGAATTCCTTTTCTGCTTCAGTGCCTTCAGCAAGCTCGAAAGCCTTTCTCTTGAGGATGACCGCACGCGGATCTGAAAGTGTGTAGACTGCGTGTCCCATACCGTAAACAAGTCCGCTTCCGTCATTCGTTTCCTTGTTTATAGTCTTTCTTATGTAGCTTGCAACTTCAGCGTCGTCGCCCCAGTTAGAGATGTTTGCCTTGAAGTCATTCATCATCTGGGCAACCTTTATGTTTGCACCGCCGTGCTTTGGTCCCTTGAGTGAACCGATAGCTGCAGCGTATGCTGAATATGCATCAGTGCCTGATGAAGTGAGCACGCGGCATGTAAATGTGGAGTTGTTTCCGCCGCCGTGTTCTGCGTGGAGCATAAGAGCCACGTCAAGAAGATGTGCTTCCTCAGGTGTGTATTCCCTGTCACGTCTCAAAAGTGAAAGAATAGTCTGTGCTATTCCCTCTTCAGGACGGCACGGATGGATTATCATACTCTTGTTGTAATAGTGTCTCTGCTGCACCTGGTAAGCGAAGCTCATGATGACAGGAAGCTTGGCTATAAGATTTACAGCCTTCTGCATCTCACCTTCAAGGCTCAGATCCTCACCGTTTTTATCGTATGAATAAACCTTCAAGGCTCAGATCCTCACCGTTTTTATCGTATGAATAAAGAGCCAGAACTGAACGTGACATTTTATTCATGATGTTTCTTGAAGGCGCCTTAAGGATCATGTCTTCGGCAAAATTGTCCGGAAGTTCACGTGTGTGGCCGAGATAATCGTTGAACTGGTCAAGTTCCTCCTTTGTCGGAAGTGATCCGAAAAGAAGGAGATAGGCAACTTCCTCATAGCCGTAGCGGCCTTCCTTTTCAACGTTGGTCACAAGATCGTTTATGTCGTAGCCTCTGTAGATAAGTTCTCCCTTTGTAGGTTCACGTTCACCTTCATTCATAACATAGCCGTGAACATTGCATATTTTTGTTATGCCGGCAGTAACACCCGAACCGTCAGGTTTTCTTAAACCGCGCATTACATTGAACTTTTCATAAAGAGACGGCTCGACAGCGGAATAATCCTTTAATTTATCACATAAATTCTGTGTGGAACCGAATTTCTTTTTATCCATTAAAAACATCCTCTCTGCGGAATATAACTATATATAATTGTACACTATCTGAAGCTGAAATGTCAATCATATTTATCGTATGCATCAACTTTATTTTACCGTACAAATGAAACTGATAAAAACAAATACAAATCAGAAATTGTATCAGCAACTTTTGGTCAGTACCGCAATAATTGACGAGCGAAATTGTTTAAATCAACAAATTTGTAAATTACTCATTCATTTTCTCCACTTTTTCCTCGAAAAATGAGTTGATTTGCACAATACAACCGTGTTATAATTACAATCGCAGAAATATAGAAAACGCAGAGAAAAAATACCCACACTAAAAAAAGAGAGAAAAAATATAAATATTCATTTTCATTAAAGATTTATTTTATGCTAACGGACCATTTTAAAACACGGGAGGATTGCTATGCAAACATTCAGAAAAACCTGTGCCACGCTCGCTGCAGTGGCACTGACGGGAAGTACACTCGCCGCTTTCCCGTCTTCAGACGTTCAGCAGATCTCTGCTGACGCAGTCATCGTTTCAAACGACTTTGACATCAGCTACGAAGGCTGGTGCAACATGGGTGACATGACCGAACTCACACCCGATGAACAGAACCCGCACGGCGGCTCACGCAGCATGCTCGTTTCAAACCGTCTCTCGCCGGAAGACGGCGTAAGCTCTGCCAAAGGCCTCTACCTCTGGGGCGGACAGAAGTACGACTATAAAGTTTTTGTAAGGCACGAAAGCGGAAATACCGAAAACTTTAAGATCACACTCGACTATCTTCTTGCAGATGAAACCACCTGGGAAACAGCAGTTCTCGACGAACATGCCGTTTCATCCGGTGAATGGACAGAAATAGGCGGAAGCTTCAGGACTCCTGAAGGTGCCAGCGAATTTATCGTTAAGATCACAACCGACAGCACCTGCGATTTCAGTTTCGATGACTTTACTGTCAGAGGAAACCGTTACACTGACGGCACCGTTTCCGCCGCCGACGCAGGACTTAAACTCGCTTTCGGAAAATACTTCCGCGTCGGTAACATTTTCAATGGAATGAACGTCAGAAACAACGCTCTTCAGGGACTCGCCCTCACCAACTACAACAGTATCGAATGCGAAAACGAGACAAAACCTGACGCAACTCTTGTACAGAACGGAAGCACTGACACCAACATCAAGGTCTCACTCAACAGCTGTGCAAGTATTTTCGACTTCTGTGCAAAGAACGGTATCGGCGTAAGAGGTCATACTCTTGTATGGCACAGCCAGACACCACAGTGGTTCTTCAAGGAAGGATTTAACAACAACGGTGCATGGGTAAACTCATCCACCATGGACAAGCGTATGGAAAGCTACATAAAGAACATGTTCAACGCTATCCAGACGCAGTATCCGACCCTTGATCTGTACGCATACGACGTATGCAACGAATGTATCTCTGATGATTCAAACCGTACAAAGAACAACGGCGGTGCAAGAACACCAGGCTACAATAACGGTAACTCACCTTGGGTACAGGTTTACGGAAGCAACGCCTTCATTGAAAAGGCATTCACATACGCAAGACAGTATGCACCGAAATCATGCAAGCTCTACTACAACGACTATAATGAATACTGGGATCACAAGCGCGACTGCATCTACAGCACATGCAAGAGCCTCTACGACAAGGGCGTTCTTGACGGCGTAGGCATGCAGAGCCATATAAACGCTGACAGAAACGGATTCTCAGGCACATCTGCATACGTAACAGCGATGAAGAAATTCCTTTCCATCGGCTGCGACGTACAGGTTACAGAACTTGATATAAGCGTTGAAAACGGAAAATATTCATACCAGCAGCAGGCTGACAAGTACTGCGATGTCTTCAAGGCAGCGATCGACTGCAATACAAGCGGACAGTACAAAGGCAAGGTAACAGCTGTATGCATCTGGGGTCCGAACGACAACAACTCATGGCTTAAGTCCGGTTCAAATGCTCTCCTTTTCGACGGAAACAACAAGCCTAAGCCGGCATATGAGGCACTTATGAAACTGGTACCGGAATCTGACTGGCAGGAATA
>CADAPI010000053.1 GCA_902789705.1 uncultured Ruminococcus sp. | reverse complement strand
GTACTCTCTTCAGAATACTTAGCTGCAGATTTTTTTGTCTTCTGCTTGACTTCTTAAATAATTCATGAGAATGAATCTCAAAGAATCTTCAAGGGTATTGTTTAGTGCATTGTTCAATTTTCAAGATACTTAACTGCTTGTCTTTCGGAGTGTTCTATCGTCCGACAGCTTTTTAATTATATCATAGTGAAGAGCGTTTGTCAACACTTTTTTTAATATTTTTTTCGGATTTTTTATTGTCACCTGATCTGTTGATTTTTACGATTGCAAAAACTACAAATGATACCGCTAAAAGCAATGGTTTAAGCAGTTTTGTATTTGGGATTTTCATGTTTTCATCCTCTCTGTCTGAAAACAGCTATGATACTATGAGACCATAGCTTGCACAAAGTCTTTTTAATCCATCCCTGTATCCCTGTCCGACAGTGTTAAGTTTCCACCCTGTATTATGTTTATATATTTCCATGAAAATGATAGTAGTCTCAGCAAAAAGCTCTGAAGCAGTATAACGGAAAAGTTCCCTTCCGTTCTGCACAACAGCTGCGAACGGTTCCATTACCTTGGAGAAATTGTCGCTTGGCCCCGGCTGATAAATTGAATATACAAAAGATATCTTCTTTATATGGTCTGGAACCTTCTTTAAGTCAAGCTCTATTGATCCGTCATCCATAAAGGTTATTGCTCCGCTCATTGTTTCACGGTTTCCGAAGAATACGAAATCATCGTCGCAGCTTGTAACACCTGTAGAATCGAGCATGAATGCGTACGGGTCGATGTCTATCTCTTTAAAGAGTGCCCTGTAGCTCATGTATATACGAAGCGGCGCATTGCTGTACTCATCAATGCTGATCCGTTCACCTCTGGCCAGTGAATGTATTCCGGTTTTCGGCTGAGGAGTATTATTACGGGAAACTTCTCTCTGCACGCCGGCAGAAGGTGCTTTTTCCTGCGGTGCCTGAGGCGGCGGAGAAGGTCTCTTTACATTTTTTATTAACTCTGCATTTTTCTGCGGTGCATCTTTAAGAAGATCCACATCGTTCTGATTGATCTGAAATATCAGTTTGTCGACGGCATTTTCCGCACCGTCAGAAGCCATTCCCTGAATATAGAATCTTCTTGTGAAGAATGACTTTATCAGGAGATCTCCGTAAATAAATGTTCCGGACGGCAGTGCCGCTGTTTTAATTGTTATTCTGTTGATCCCCTTTACAAGTGAAACAGGAAATACTGATATGTCTTTCATACCGGTTTCAACTGTCGCATCACCCGGAGAATAGATCTCAAACACGAATGTGTTCTCTGTTTCCGAACTGAACGAGCCGAGTTTTATCTGCTTCTGAACATCAGGAACAGTATCTTCGTCGCCTGCTCCTGCGGTAAGTCCTATTATTTCAACATTCTCCGCTTCGAACGGGTAGTGTGAACAGACAGAAAATCTGTCATCTGCCGGATCTATCATTTCTATGCGCAGATCCTTCAGTTTTACGTCTGGTGAATCAATTACAAAAACGTTATTGTCAGAATTCCACAGTGTGGTGCCGTTGCCTTCAATTGTACAGGGACGGTCTGCATAGAACGGTCCTCTGAATTCACCGGCCGGCAGTTTTACAACACTGTTTCCTGAATCAATCAGCTGCTGAATATTGTTATCGGTCAATTTGCATTCCCCCGTATTATATTTTAAGACCGACAATTACAGCAAGAGGAATGCCGATGATAAGCATGACTGTAATTATCGAAATATATGCTATCTGATATCTGAGCAGCGGGATGACCTTGACGTGGTCAAGCTTGCGGTCACGGAACAGGTTGAACCCGCTTTCCTTCCAGTCAACAAGGATCAGTATGTAAAGGATTATTCCGAGCACGACAGCTACAATATTTCTGATCTTTGGAATTGCCAGGAACAAAACAAACTGAAGCAGGAAGAGGATTATTTCTGACTTGTCACGCTGTGAGAGAACGAATTCCTTTTCTCCATAGTATTCTGTTCTGTACTGCTTGAGTATGTACTTCATCGCAGAAGAACTGCTGCTGAAAAATATAAAGTGAATATCTTCCTTCTCATCTGCTTTTTTACCATAAAGAAGATGCGCGATGGCACATACCCCGTCCGGCATAACGAAAAGAATGTCATTTCGGGCCTTGTGCTTTGCCGCAGGGATTATATCCTTTTTTTCATATTTGTTTATATACATGTGAGGATTATCATAGGTTTCCTTTTCAAGCTGTTCCATTATCACAGCTTTTTCTGCTTCATCAGGAATATACCATGTAAACGTTTCGTCATATGTATCAAAGCAGCTCTGAATGAAAGTCAGATCTTCCATTGGTTCACCTCGTTTTTCCCAGAATCTCTGCGATACTTTTACTGATTCGCAAAAGTATCTATAATAATTATTATACAAAATTATGACCTGTTAGTCAATCATAAAAGTGCAAAGTTTCCAAAACAAATTTGTTTCGTTCTCTTCAAAAAAGACAAGGGAAACACAAAAAATCAGCGTTTCCCGGAAAGTGTGTCTTAAAGATCAAAGTGCGTCAAGAAGAGCACTAACTATCGAATCTGTTGTAATTCCCCACTCATCCTTGTTTTCTATAAGAACGCAGAATGCTATCGGCTTATCGGTGTCGGTATTGAAACCTGTAAGGAAAGAGTTTTCCTCCTCGCCGTTTTTAACCTGGGCAGTACCGCTTTTGAGTCCAAGGGAATATCCCGGTATGGAATCAGAGTAACGGGTTCCGTTGCTGACCATAAGTTCACGGACATAGGCAGCTGTTTCAGGAGAGAAAAGCTGTTTTGTGGATCCGGCACTTTTCATTTCAGTAACGTTTCCGACTACATCGGTCGTACTGCTTATGACATACGGAAGGACTGAACATCCCTTTCCGGCAGCTATCGCGCTCTGCCATACCATAAGCATACACGGACTTATCATGGTCTCACCCTGACCGATGAAACCCCACTCAGTTGAAAAATCGCCCTTATCACTAAGCACGGTAGATGCAGTTTCGGCACTGATACCGTTGATCTCAAGAGAGATGGCTTTGGATCCGTTCACGGAATAGCCCATATCGCGGAAGACTTTCATTACGTTGTTCATGACAAAGTCGCCGTCTTCAACCAGCTGGGCATAGAACGGATTGCAGCTGTTGGCAAAAGCTTCACGGATATTCTGTTCGCCGTGTCCGGAAAGAAAATGACAGAATATCTCCTTGCCAGAACGGTTTACAAAGGCGCCTTCACATTTATAACGTTTTGAATCGAGGAGTTCGCTTCCCATCGTTTCACATGCTGCAGCCGTGGTAAGTATCTTCTGGGTAGATCCCGGAGTAAATTTATAAAATGCCTTGCACAGAAGGCTTCCGTCTTCAAGATCGTTATATCCTCCGAAAGGATTAAGTCCCGGCCTGCTGACGCAGACAAGGATCTCGCCGGTCAGATAGTTATAGGCAATGGCTGTGCCGTTCTTGTCGCCGAAGGCATCATACACTCTCTGATTGGCGGCATGGTCAAGAGTCGTGACTATGCTGCTGTTTCCGTTTTCATTTCGCAGTCCTGCTGAAAAGGAATAGTTGCTGAGGTACTGTATGTTTTCAGATACGAGCGTGTTTGTCATCTGTCCGCTGTCATTTCCTATGAAATTAGCAACGTCGGTGAAATGATCGTATCCGTATGTATCGGGATCTGCGTTCTGATCAAACAGGACATCACCGTTCCTGTCATAGACTTTTCCAAGAGATACTGAATCAGAATTGCTCATGTAGAACGATGATTCTGAATAGATTTTGAATGAAAGAGCAGCCATGCCCGCCATAAACAGTGTGAGCATAGCCGTGATCAGGCGCATGTTTCTTCTTATGCTTCTCATGACTGATCACCTCTTTCAGTTCCGGGTTCCACTTCAACTATGTTTCTTACAAAAACAGGTGACTGTGAAGCCTTGAGCATTCCTATCAGAAAACCGCTGGTAACAATTGATGTACCACCGTTTGAAAGGAATGGAAGAGTAACGCCTGTGAAAGGGATCATGTTGCATGATCCGAAAATATTAAGTGACATCTGTACAACAAAGACTGCTGTTACGCCTACGGCAATTGTACCGTGATAATAGCATTTAGGAGTATTTATCAGAGATGTTGCGAGCATGAGAACGATGAGTATTACAAAGAGTATTGCTGCAAGCAGTCCCCATTCTTCTGAAACGGATGAAAATACTATGTCGGTATCGTAAGCTGCAACATTGCTGAGTCGTCCCGCGCCCGGTCCCTTTCCAAGCCATCCGCCTTCTGCCATTGCAATAAGGGCACGGCACTGCTGATAACCGTTTCCGTACTGATCTGCCCAGATGTCAACGTAGAGTCTGTCCTTTACATATCCCGGAGCAAACTTTACAGCAAGGACTGCAAGAGCGACTGCACCGGCAGCAAGAGCTCCGATCTTTCTCTTTGAAAAAGCAGCCTTAGGATAGCAGAGTCTGTTTATAAGAGCACATCCGGTAACTGCAGCAAATGTAGGTATGCTTCCGAGGTCGCGGCACCACCACTGAAAAGCGATGATGAGGACCGAGATAAGTACCATGCCGATATTGTTCGGAGCAGTACGGATGATCCAGTATTTTTTCTTGGTCTGCTGGCTCTGCAGCGATGAAGCGCAGATCATGACAAGAAGCGGTTTCATGAATTCAGACGGCTGAACCGAAAAGCTGCCGATGTTTATCCACATGCTTCTCGAACCGGCAAAAAGCAGGATCACGATCATGAGCACACCTATGCCGGCGTAGCAGTATGGTCTGAATTTCTCAGCCTTAAAGCTGTTCCGCGTAAACAAATAGCCGGCATGACATGAAATCATTCCGGCAGTCAGTGTAATAAAATGTTTAAGGTTAAATTGAACACCGCCAAAACAAGACTGAAAGATCAGACTTATGTTTGCAATAAGTACCAGAAGGTAGTCAACTGTATAAGTATCCTGCGTAAACGTTCCGAGTATCATGAAATAGATCACGTCTGAGGCTATTACGAAAGCCGAGAGTATGATGACCGCAGCAGCGTCATCGTATACCCCGTTTAAATAAACGTTTAACAGCAGAACGATGTGTGTAAGTACAACGAATAGTTTAATGAAAAAGTAATTAAGCTTTGCGTTTTCCTTTACCTTTTCGGCCGCCATTGTTTGTCTCCTTTATTCTCTTTATCTGAAAAACCACTGCGCCAAGTCTGATCTCGTCATCGACGTTGATCACAGCGGAATGGATCTTCTTTCCATTAAGATAGGTGCCTGACTTCGAATTAAGATCCTCAAGAAGGAAAACACCGTCGGAATAAGTCAGCACGGCATGATATCTGGAAACAGAAAGATCAGGAAACTGGATATCTGCCGAACGGTGACGCCCGAGCAGTATCTCGGATGTTTCTACCGGAATTACTCTGCCGCCTTCAACAACGGCAATGTATCCGAACTCCTTACGCCATTTTTTATGGCACAGTTTCTTTTCCGATCCGCTTTTGAGCAGAATGAACAGCGCACAGAGGTCGATGAAGAGCATGACGAACACACTTGCAAAGCCTCTGAACGTGATTATCTGAGCGTAGAGGCCGTTCAGCAGATCGGAAACAGATTCCAGACTTATATTCACATTATTAAGATCAACGTTCATGATTATCTGATCATGTAGAGGTCATAACCCATGGACTTGAGTGTGCTTATAACAGACGCACTGTCGCCGCCTCCGGAAACGCATGGAACGATCTTCATGCTGCCGGTCTTTCCGTTTATCTTGTCAAGAACTGAGTGAACAGATTCGCCGCCGAACTCGTCCATGTTGATGTTTACAACCAGTGACATTGTACCGAATTCTTCAGGATGGAACACTTCAGCTGATGAGTTGATTATGTCAGAAGCTGAAACTTCAAGCATTACCTTGCCGCCGTTTGCAGACGCAGACTGGCTTAACATGTTCACAAGATTTGTAAGGCCCTTGTAGCGTTCAGGTGATTTTACGATCTCACCGATGTAGCCTAAGTCCTTTTCACGGAACGGTGGGAAATAGTTATCTGTACAGATAACGCTCTTGATGCCGGCTGATGTTATTTCGTCAACAAGTGCGCAGAGATATTCCTGACAAACAGGAGAAAACGGTGAAAGCCATGGCTTGCCGCCTGCTTCTGCCTTGTTGTCGAGCCACTCACCTGTATAGCCGTCTTCAAACTGGTAAGCAGCCTTTTTATATGTTACAGGGTATATGTTGTCTGCTACCGTGCTTATCTCAGCAACAGGAACAAGACCCTTTTCAGTTACTGTGCTTACGATCTCACTGAGTGAGAGGTAGGATGATACTGCACCTGAAAGTCTTGCTGAACTTACTTCAGAATCATAGTTTACGTAACCGCCTGTTGTCTTGAGCGGAATTGCAACTGATGTGCAGTCTTTTACAGAAGAAAGCTTTGAAGTAAGTGCTTCTATGCTTTCGATGTCTGAAACGGAAAGATAGAGACAACCGCCCTTAACTACTGCCTGAACAGGAGCAGCTGAAGGAGAAGGTGATGCCACCGGCTGCTGTGCTTCAGTAACTGTTTCAGATAAAACTGATGATGTTACAGCAGGAACAGAAGTTACGATCATATCATTTTCTGTAACGACAACTGTTGTTACAGGCTTTTCTTCAGCGTCACCGACTTTTTCAATCTCGAGGCCGTCAAGGCTGCTCTTGTATCTTGTAGTCACAGCTTCGGTAATTACAGGAAGACTGTCTTCAGCTATGGAATCGGAAACCATTACTTCAGGTTCGCTGTTCATTGAACGGAAAACCTTTGCCATTGGTACAGCGATAACATAGTAGCCGAAGATACCTGCACCGAATACTACAGCACATGTGCCGAGTATAGAAAGTATCTGGCTGTCGCTTCCTCTCTTTTTCTTTCTCTGTTTATATATTTTCATGCCCTTGTTTTTTTTCATTTAATATCTCTCCTTTATATCATTTCAAAGATCTGACTGCGTCTGCCATGGAAGCCGCATTGAAAAGATAGCTTCCTGAAACTATAACGTTAGCCCCGGCATCTCTGACAACGGAGATAGTCTTTGCGTTAATTCCGCCATCGACCTCAATGTCAGTATCAAGACCATTATCTGTAATGTACTTTCTGAGAGTGCGCACCTTTTCTGCAGTTTCCGGGATAAAACCCTGTCCGCCGAAGCCAGGTTCAACTGTCATGACAAGAACCATGTCCACTCTGTCGAGATATTTATAGATATCTTCGACCGGAGTCTTTGGCTTCACTGAGATACCGCACTTTATTCCTGCTGCCTTTACAGCAGAGATAACTGCATCCGGATCGGAGTCGCTTTCCACATGAAATGTTATCATGTCGCTTCCGGCTTTGACGAAAGCGTCTATGTATTTCAGAGGATCGCTTATCATAAGATGAACATCCTTGAAAATGTCTGTATAGCTGTTAAGTTTTTCGAGTACAGGAAGTCCGAATGATATGTTGTCAACAAAGCGTCCGTCCATTACATCGAAATGCAGCATGTCCACTCCGTTCTGCTTAAGTCTGTCGCATTCATCTGCAAGATTCAGAAGATCAGCACCGAGTATAGAAGCGGAAATATAAGTTTTCAAAAAAGTTCAACCTCCAGGATTATATAAAAAATTATTATAATTCAAAATACATACATATATATAATACCTTATTTTCTTTGCAAGGTCAACAAAAATAAGATATTTTTTTATAAAAAATAATTAGAAACATTTCAGGCAGGCTGTTTTTTCGCACATTGCACATAGTTTACGAAAATACGGTGAACGCAAAAATATATTTTTCGTTTAATAAAAAACCCTTCTCCGGAACGGAAAAGGGTCTGAATTCTGGTTTTCCCCGTAAAGGGAGAAAGCCCTGTTCAAAGAACAGAGCTTTCTAAAGGAGATATGAGAAAAACACTATTTATAAGAAAATTTCAAAGTTAATAATGTAAGAGAACTTATTTTGTTTCCCTTACTATGTTTATATTATAACACGTAAAAATAGGTTTGTCAATATAGTTTATTATCTATCACTAAATTTACATGAAATATGTATACATGCACAAAAACCTAACGGTCAAATCATGGATTATACCTACGAACTGTACAAAAGTGTTCTTTTTTCACCGCCGTATGGACAGTTTTGTGATCATCTGGTGTAAAAAGGTTCCCTGTTTTCAACTGCTTTTTTACCAAATTCATCAGAAAAGCCTGCAATTGAGAACGGACGTCCGTTGAGCGCCGGTTTGATTTTTTCAGCAATGCTGTCAAACAGAGTCTTTCTGATGTTCTTTATCTCTTCTTCTGATGCATTTTCAGGGAGATCGTTGTCAACTATAAGAAGATAACTTACGTCTTCGCCTCTTCTCATAAGCTGGAGATATGCCTGACTGACTGTGCCGTCAGCGTCGAAGAATTCCTTAAGTTCACTTTCAAGTTCTTCAGGATGTTCCTTGAGATCTGCTATGAAAACCTGTGTGTTGTTCTTGTTGTCGATAGCCTTCTTGAGCCCTTCAAGAAGTTCACGTGCAAGAAGTATGTTTGAACCGAACGGATCTATCGCAAGGCCCTTTGGTCCTTCAGGATCTGAGGCAACAATGTTTATGTACTGGTCAAACTTGCAGATAACTGTCTGGAAGCGTTCTTCCTTGCGCCACTTTCTTACTTCCTCCATGCTTGTGAATGCAGGGAGGAATTTTTCCTTCTTGTCATTCTGGAGCATCATGAACTGGATCCTTGTTTCACCCTTCTGTGAAGAATCGTCAGCCACTCTGAATTCTCCGTCTTCGCCCTTAACTTCCACTATGGCAGGAGTAATGAAAATCGCTCTTCGAAGCTCGCTTATAAACTTGGCCTCTGCTTCCTTTGTCTTCTTGTCCTTCATTTCGTACATTGCATAGACAAGTGCAGGGTTTTCTATCTCGTCAAGTTTTATCTTCTTGTTTTCTGTATTTTCGCTCATTGTCTTTCACCTCATATAATCTTTGGAAACACTGATCAAACCGGAAATCCGGCTTCGCCGGATTTCCGAAAGCGGGATTTGCGGGGCTTCGCCCCGGACCCCCACGCTGATTTATGAATAAATCAACGTTTCCCTTGTAGTAAACAGGTCCTTGTTCCTGTATAAAATCATTCATTTTATTTTACCACTATTCCGATGCATATGTCAAGTAAAAAAAGGGGTTTCCGAAAAAAACGGAAAACCCTTTGATTTTTATCTGTATTTTTTTACAGTACTTTTTATCAGATAGCGATTTCTCTTGCTACTTCGTGAGTATGTGTTTCGTATGGCTTCTGCATTGAAAGTGCTTCCTGAATGTCGAAGTCAACGATCTTGTTATCCTGCATACCTACTACTCTGTTGCCGATTCCCTGTGTGAGAAGATCAACAGCATAGTTACCCATAAGGCTTGCGATAACTCTGTCTCTTAATGTTGGTGAACCACCACGCTGTACGTGACCGAGGATTGTAGCTCTTGCTTCGATACCTGTCTTTTCCTGAAGTGTCTGAGCGATTTCCTGTGAGTGGCCAACGCCTTCAGCAACAACGATGATGAAGTGCTGCTTGCCTGTCTTTCTTGTTTCGAGCATCTTCTTAGCTACTTCGTCGAGGTCGTAAGGCATTTCCTTAGTGATTATCTCTGTAGCACCGCAAGCGATACCTGTGTTTACTGCGATGTAACCAGCGTTTCTGCCCATTACTTCAACAACGCTGCAGCGGTCGTGTGACTGAGCTGTATCTCTGATCTTGTCAACCATTTCAAGAGCTGTGTTCATTGCTGTATCGTAACCGATAGTATATTCTGTGCAGGCAATATCGTTATCGATTGTACCAGGGAGACCGATGCAGAGGATTCCCTTTGCTGATAAGTCGGCAGCACCTCTGAATGAGCCGTCGCCGCCGATAACTACTATACCTTCAAGACCGATTTCCTTGCACTTGGCAACTGCCTTGTCAACACCTTCAGCTGTTCTGAATTCAGGACATCTTGCTGTGTAAAGACATGTGCCGCCCTTCTGAAGTATATCTGAAACTGAGCGTTCGTTCATTTCTATGATGTCGCCGTTGATAAGACCATTGTATCCTCTTCTGATACCGTAAACCTTAATTCCTCTGCTGATAGCAGTTCTTGCAACTGCACGTACTGCAGCATTCATTCCAGGGGCATCTCCGCCGCTTGTTAAAACACCAATAGTTTTGATCATATCCAAATACTCCATTCTGCCGATCGGCTTATTATATATTACAGTTAAACCCAAAACAGCAATGACTTTAACCATATTATATTTATTTTCCTGTCTGGTTATTTAAGCACCTGAGTGTTTAAGGAAACGCTGATTTATTCATAAATCAGCGTGGGGCTCCGGGGCGAAGCCCCGCAAATCCTACCTCCGGAAATCCGGCTTCGCCGGATTTCCGATTTAATCAGTGTTTACTTAAATATATCTGTAAACTGCATTTTTATGCGCAGTTTCTGTAAACAGCAGGCCGGTTTATATATTTCTGAAAAAACCCACCTCTATATATTTTACTACATTTATGAAGTTTGTCAAGTCCTAAAATGCAAAACGCAGACCAGAAGGTCATATAAATGCTAATTTATCAGGCGGAAAGATGCCTGTAAGTTCCGTGTAGTATTCACGTGTAAGATCCACTTTCAGTTCCCCGTGAGGCGCAATGATCTTTCTTAAGTCGGAAAGATAGAAGCAGACTCTGATATTTCCGGATTCCGCAGACGGCAGCAGAGACATGGCATCCTTCAGTTCCTTCGATGTGGTGCTTATGCATAATTTTCTGCGCAGAGCTGCATTTTTGAATTCATCTGCAGTAAACACAGCGGAAACAATTATGTTTTTTCCTTTTTCCTTTTCCGAGATCTTTCCCGTTATACGGACCGTACTGTCTTTTTTAAGCTTGCCGCCGTAGTTTTTCCATACGTCCGGAAAAACGACACATTCTATCTTTCCCGCTGTGTCCTCAATGGTGACGAAACTCATTCTGTCACCTTTTTTTGTAGTGTGGCTTTTTTCCGATACAACTGTACCGAAAACGGAAACCTCACTCTGATCGGTATATTTTCCGAAAGGGTCTTCGTTTATTTCCGATGTATCCGGTATTCTTGAAAGCTTTACAAGATAGTCGTATTCCTCAAGAGGATGGCCTGACATGAAAATACCCGTGACTTCCTTCTCCATGGCGAGAAGCTCAGTGTATGGATATTCGGGAGCATCGGGAACGTAAATGTCATTTTCCGTTCCTGATCCGCCGAAAAGGTCGAGCTGACCTTCGATCACGGAACTGTTTACCGTTATGATGGTGTCAAGATTTTCAAGCATCTGTCTGCGGTTAAGTCCAAGGTCGTCGAAAGCACCGGCGTAGATAAGGCTCTCGGTCATCCTGCGGCTGATACCGTATTTTTTTGTTCTCACTGCAAAATCGCGCAGCGAACGGTAATTACCGTAGTTTTCACGTTCGGAAATTATATCGTTCACGACCGCTCTGCCGATATTCTTCACAGCGGAAAGGCCGAAACGTATACCGTCGGAAACTACGGTAAAATCAACACCACTCTCGTTCACGGACGGTTTGATTATGCTTACACCGGAAGCACGGCATTCATTCATGTACTCCATGAATTTTCCGCCTGCGCCGTTAAGACAGGCTGACATTACCGAGGCCATGTATTCCTTAAAGTAATGACATTTCAGATAAGCTGTCTGGTAGGCAAGATAAGCGTATGCCGCCGCATGGGATTTGTTGAAGGCATATGAGGCAAAGGCGGACATTCGTTCAAAGATCGCTTCTGCCACTTTTTCCGGAACTCCGGATGCAACAGCCCCACGGCATGGTGTTCCGTCACTGCCGTCGCTTCCGTAAATAAACCTGCGTCTTTCATTTTCCATAACGTCGTGCTTTTTCTTTGCCATTGCACGGCGCACCAGATCAGCTCCGCCGTAGGTATATCCGGCAAGCTTGCGGAATATCTCCATTACCTGTTCCTGATAGACTATGCATCCGTAAGTCACTGAAAGAATATCTTCAAGTTCCGGACAGTCGTAGCGTATCTCCTCAGGATGGTTCTTGTTGTGCAGATATACCGGAATAGACTCCATCGGTCCCGGTCTGTACAGAGCTATAGCAGCAGTCAGATCTTCGATGCTCGAAGGCTTCAGCTTCATTATCAGGGCACGCATACCGTGACTTTCAAACTGGAAAACTGCCGACGTGCTGCCTTCGGACATCATTCTGAAAACTTCCGCGTCATCTGTCGGGATGCTGTTCATATCCGGTCTGTCAGCGCCTATCCTTTTAAGACAGTTTTCAATTATTGTAAGGTTGCGGAGGCCGAGAAAATCTATTTTAAGCATTCCGAGGCTCTCGAGAACTGACATCGGGTACTGGGTCGTGACAACATCATGACTTATGCGGAGAGGAACGGAATCGCTGACAGGACCGTTTGCAAGAACGACACCTGCTGCATGAACTGACGTATTTCTCGGCATTCCTTCCAGTTTTGATGCCATGTCAAGGAGACGGCGCACTTCAGGTTCGGTGCTGTAAAGCCTTTTAAGCTTTTCTTCCTTTTCCATTGCCTTTGCAATAGTCATGTTGAGTTCCGGAGAGATAAGCTTTGCCGTGGCGTCACAGACTCCGTACGATATCCCCATAGCTCTGCCTGCGTCACGGACCGCACTTCTGGCAAGGAGCGTATCGAATGTGATTATCTGTGCAACACGGTCCCTGCCGTACTTTGACGCCACGTAATCGATGACCTCTCCCCTTCTGTCAACGCAGAAGTCAATATCGAAGTCCGGCATGCTTACACGCTCAGGATTTAAAAAGCGTTCAAAGATAAGGTTATAGCGTATAGGGTCAACGGCAGTAATACCTATGCAGTAGGCACAGAGGCTTCCTGCACCTGAACCTCTTCCCGGTCCGACAGGGATTCCGTTTCTTCGTGCGTAGTCGATAAAATCCCAGACGATGAGATAATAATCGATATAACCCATTTTTGAAATAACGCTTATCTCGTATTCCATTCGTTCGGTTATTTCCTTTGCAGGATTTTCACCATATTTATCATGAAGACCTTTTTTGCAGAGTTCTTTAAAGAATTTGGTTCTGTCCTTTCCGGCTTCCATAGGATATTCCGGAAGACTCGCCAGACCGAATTCTATTTCGACATTGCATCTGTCAGCTATTTCAGAAGTGATACTTACAGCCTCCGGCATATTTTTAAAAAGCGCAAGCATCTCCTCTTCGCTTTTCATGTAAAACTCATCTGTCGGGAATTCCATTGAAGGATCATCGACTGTGCTGCCGGTCTGGATGCACAGCATGACCTTCTGCATTTCCGCATCTTCCTTCGAAATATAATGAACGTCATTGGTAGCCACGAGTGGTATCCCTGTTTCGGATGACAGCCTTGCAAGAAGCGGGATTATCTTCTTCTGCTCAGGAATTCCGTGATCCTGAACTTCCAGAAAATAATTATCCTTTCCGAAAATATCTCTGTATCTGAG
>CADAPI010000052.1 GCA_902789705.1 uncultured Ruminococcus sp. | reverse complement strand
CTCTCTGATTACATTATAACCGATGAATGCACAACAGTAAAGAAACCATTTGTGACACACAGGGATACCAATATAAAAGAACAAAGGCAGAAGTTTATTCAAAAAACCTCTGCCTTTATATTAATGTAACGGCCGCCTCATCGAACCTAGAAGCCGTATTTATTATTCAAACTTTCTTCCGATACTTCTTGCAGCACCAACGCTGTCGCCGACTGCTCTGTAGCACTTGCTTACTGTATCGTAAACCACAAAGCCAGCCTTTGATACATCCACCTTGCCGTCTTCAGTGATAACATCTTCATCGACCTTTATTCCGACTATCTCACCTGTAACGATGCACTCATTGAATTCCTCTGTTATCTTCAGAACTCTGCACTCTATAGTAACAGGAAGCTGATCAATGACAGGAGCATTTACCTTGTCTGACTTTGTAACGGTAAATCCGCACTTTTCAAGTTTATCCGGAACGTTGTTTCCGGAAGCGACACCAACATAATCGCAGGCTGCTATCTGGTCTGCTGTCGCATAGGCAACTGTAAATTCCTTATTGAGTTTTATGTTTGCCGTTGTCAGATGTGAAGCACCAAGACTGATCGAAATCTGACTTCCGCCGATCTGTCCGCCCCACGCTGCATTCATAGCATTCGGAACGCCGTTTGCATCATATGTTCCGATGATAAGCACAGGATGAGGTGTAAAAAATGGTTTTTCAATAGATTTTTTCATAGTAAATATGCCTACAGTTATTTCATCATAATATGCACATCTTAAACTGATTTCCGAATGTGCACATTTCATCGAAAAATAGATTTTATCGTTTAAAAATATTATAGCACTGAAAGACATGTTACACAAGGGGGAGGAGGCAGGAGCAAAGAAAGATTTGACTTTTTCTCCGATGCAGTGTACAATATAACATATATTTACTTATTTATACTGTAAAAGGAGAATCAATATGAAAAGAGCTGTCGAAGTACATTACTATCTTAAAGATGGTAAAAGAAGTGAATTCTATAACGAAATAATCAGCAGAGGTATTGCCGCCGCTGCCAGAGCTGAAGAAGGAAATGAAAAATACGAGTATTATTTCAGTCCTGAAAATGAAAACGAACTCCTGCTTCTTGAAATATGGAAATCAGCTGATGCTGTAAAATACCATATGGAAACTGCTCACTACAAAGCACTCGGTGAACTTAAGAACGAGTATGTTACTGAAACTGTTTTCAAAAGATACGAGATTGAAGAGATATGATGAAGCTGCTTTGAATCCCATCTGCATCAGCTCTGTCACTTTTGAAAACTAAGAAAAACGGGTTAAAAAGCTCTCATTAAAAACAAACCAGCATATCTTACTCACGTAAATACGTGGGTTTAGATATGCTGATTTGCGTTTAAGGAGATTTTTTTACATTTCCTTTGAGTTAAATAACAGGATCAATACATCAGTATTTAAGCGTTTTAAGATATGACTTCTGTTCCGGTGTAATTCTGAAGCTTTCGACTGACTTCTGTATTGCTTTGTTATGCGTCCATTTATCAAGCTTTTTTTCTTCAATATAAGGAAGAACAGCATCATACTGTTTTGCCAGTGCCGTAGCAAAGTACCAGGCTGTCATCATATTGATATAGTATTCATCTGAACGGATTGCTGAAACCATATCAGGATACTTCGGGTCAAAGTCCTCATCAAGAAAATGTTGCATAAGCATACCGACTGAAAATCTTACAGTATAGGTATCCTTTGACTTTATCCATTTCTTTATCTGCTTAAACAGCTCAGGACGATGCTTTTTAAAAACCTTCGGTGACATCTGGTCGCACGTTGCCCAGTTGTCTACATAAGGCAGAAAACTGCAGACCTCCTCCATGCATCTGTCATAATCCTTAATGCCTGAAATAATAAATGCATGAAGCTGGTTTTCATCAAAATACTTATGAGGAAGACTCGACAGGAATTCACCGATGTCCTCTCTTTTGAGAAGATCCTTTGCATACTTCCGCAGTTCAGGAGTCCGTACACCGATAATGTCATCGTCAGTTTTAGGCGGAATAAGTTTACTCTGAAAATCCCTGTACTTTATGTCCTGCATTTTAAAAAGGTTTTCTCTGATTTCATCTGCTATCATACTAAGTCCTCTTTCCTTATCTGATCTCTGAAGCAGATGTTACTCTTACAGCACTTTCTATTCTGGCGCCGCTTACGTACGGAGCGAGTTTTTCAGCAGTTTTTCCGATTCCGCTGCCGCCTGATGTTGCAAAAATATGAAGAGTCTTTCCGCTCCAGTCATATCCTTTGCAGAAAGTATTGACTACATTCGGAGCACCGGCGTACCAGATCGGGAATCCGAGATAAACAGTGTCATATTCATCCCAGTTTTCGATCTTTCCTGCTACAGGAACATCCTTTTTGCCTAACTTCTCCTTATTGCATCTTGCAAGCGGATTGGTCCACTTTATATCAGCTGCACTGTACGGAATTTCCGATACGATCTCAAAAAGATCAGCACCTGTGGACTTTGAGAACTCCTCTGCAACCTTTCTGGTTTTACCTGATTCTGTGCTGAAGTAAATAACTATGGTTTTCATTAGACTACCTCCTGTTTCCTGATCAATTATAAAAGCATTGCCGTTATTAATATCTGTTGCAATTATATTGTATCAAACATTTATTCGTATGTCAAGAGGCTGATGAAAAATCCTCATCAGCCTCTGATATTATTAAGAAATGTTTGTGACACTCCGCACATAAAAAAGCTTCCGCCCCCGGATGATTTATCCGATGACGGAAGCATATGATCAGTTGTATATTTTCAGTGAACTGATTATAGCCTGAAACTCAGGTGTGTCTTCATCATACTTGACACATGATATGTGAAGGCCGGTATTATCAGTAACTCTTTCCTGAAAATATTCCGAAGCAGGATAAACCGCGTTATCTTCCAGTATCTTAGTGTACTTTACACCATGTAAGCTGTAATTGCCACAGGTGAACTCATCTACAGCCTGGGTACCGGATATATTCATACTGTGTTTGTCAAGAGCACTCACAACGGCCATATAGAAACTGTCACATGCATATTCGTGCGAATAGTAATTTATTCTTATCTTTGTATGCGGGTCAGAATCCTCATGAAGTGTTATATCCCCTGCCGTATTTTCCGATCCGCCAGGTCCTGTAATTGACCATCCATCAGGCAGAAGCACCTCGAAATTTCCTGCTTTTGTTATCTTGCCTTTTATCTCGGATCCATCAGTTTCAGCTGTATATCCGTCGTCAGGAATAAGATCGTTGTACCTGCAGTCAGGATCTTCAAAATTTTCTGCTATAAAGTCAGCCCATTCAGAAACCTGTGCCTTTTTAGCGGAAGAATTATCTGATGAATAAACCAGAAACGCAACAGGTTTTTCGGTTCCAAGCTCCGCAGGTTCATCTGGGTTCTTTTTTTCGTAGCTAGTAGGAAATGCCAGATTTCCAAAATATGCAGTATAATTCAGGGGATATTCCTTAACGAAATCAGATACAGTAATAGTTCCGGTTTCTCTTAAAAACTCATGGCCGATTATGTTTACTGTTTCCGATGTATCTGCTTTTACGTCCTTTAAAGAAGGATATGTATCCATATCAGTTATAACATCATTATCATCAAAGTCTTCGAAATACATTTCCCTTACTTCTTCTTTAGTCTTATGTTCATCGTCGGAAATGGTATACATGGTGACATTTATTACACCATACTCAGGACCGCAGTTATCATAATTCACATAATTATCTGATAAAGTATCAAATCCACTAAGAGAAAATCCTTCCGGAAGTTTAAACCAGAGTCCGTTTAAATACTTGTATTCATCCTTTGGAACTTCAGCATATGTCACTTCAAAAGGTTTTCTTTTTCTGTCAGAAACATTTGTTACGGTGTTATCTGCTTCAGTGATATTATCGAGGATGCTGTCACCCTCATCGGCTGTTGATACTGATACCGGTGCCGGATTTTCCTTACCGTTTCTGCCGTTAAGTACTGCTGCGGTGATACCGCCTGCTGCGATTATACCTGCTGTTACGCCTGCTATTACCTTACCAGTTAAAAAATTTGTTTTCATACTTCCTCCTGCTATACCTGTTGATACTGTATTTGCAGAAGCTGCGGCTGATACATCTGTGAGTAATTCTGAGAAGGCCGAAAGCGGTATGTCGGGAACGCTGACCTTCTGTGCTTCCATTCGCAGAAGCAATGTAAGTATCGGAACAGGCGCCAGAACATGAAGCCTGTCTTTGTTTTTCTTTTCGTAAATCAGTACCGCCTCCTTAATCTTTTCTCTGGCGGTTACCAGTCTTGAAGAAACTGTTTTTACCGGGCAGTCCATTACCCCGGCTGTTTCTTCAAGAGAAAGTCCGTCGTAGTAATAGATTATAACCGTCTGTCTCTGAACTTCCGAAAGCGAATTATTTATTATATCCATTACCACCTGCCTTTTTACATCATCAGTGACATAATTATCAGGTATAAGATTTTCATCGTCTTTCGGATCGAATCCCATATCTGTCATCTCATCAAGAGAGTCTTCGGACTTTTTGCGGAACTGATCCATACATTTATTGATCGCTATTCGGTTTATCCATTCCGGAAATCTGGCACCATCATCAAGCTGTGCAAGTTTTCGTATGGCTGTCATATAGGTGTCCTGCATTACGTCCTTTGCGTTGTCCTCGTTTTTCAGAAGCTTTAAGCAGGTAAAGTACACTGATCTTTCAGTTTCACGATACAGCACTTCAAAGGCTTTATTATCGCCCCTGCCTGCAGCTTCAACTGTACTCCTCCAGTTGTTTTCGTCCATTGTTTCCTCCTTGTAGTAATTTTCCGACATTCACAGATGAGCAGCTTTTGCTCTGCATTATTTGAACGGCTTTTTTGCCCTTCATATAACAGACGTATGAACTCCGGAAAATTCCCGAAATATTTTTCACTTTGTAGATACACACAAATTATTTTTGTTCAAATCAATGCGTTTTGTGCATTTATTCCTATAGATATAAAATTTTATAAGTATAATCAGGAGTAATGCTCCGTGCCGAATCTATAGTATCCGCAGAATTAGTATGATCGTTTCTTTCAGTCATACTACTGCCTCCTAAAACTGATGACTGGAGCATTTACCTTGTCTGACTTTGTAACGGTAAATCCGCACTTTTCAAATAAGATCATTCATAAAGTATCACCGAAACAGTGAATACACTGCCATCCGGTCTGAAGGAGCAGGTGCCGTCATATTTTTTTGAAATGATCTCTACAGAGCCGGTTCCGATGCCTTCGCCGACGTGCTTGGTGGATTTGAAAAGCCCGTTTTCGGTTCTTGTCGGCGCTGTGACAAAGCTGTTTTTTATGATGACCGAAAGGCTGTGTTTGCCCTGACTCGTTGTTTTATATGTGGAAGTCAGGTCGATAAATCTGCCGTCTTCGACCTCCGTACATGCATCAGCTGCATTTTCAAGAAGATTTCCGAACAATACGGCAAGGTCTTTCCTGTCGGCAAAAACATCTTCCGGAATATCGGCTTTCACGGAAAATGCGATATTGTTTTTATACGCTCTTTCAGAATAAAACGCCAGCACGATATTTACAGTTTCATTCTCGCAGAATACCAGCGGCTGATCAAGGCAGTTCTCCTCAGTGTATGTATCTATAAGTTCGTCAAGTGCGGAAATATCTCCGCTCTGGCGTATCTGTCTAAGCAGTGCTGTGTGGTGACGCAGATCATGCCTTGTACGGCGCATATTTTCAAGACGTTCATTCAGACTGTCATACTGCAGTCTTTGTATCGAAAGAACATGATTTTCCGTAAGCAGTGCAGTGTTTCTTTTGTAGAGTTCAGCAGTCTGGATGATAATACGGTAAATGATCACCGTACCAACGTCAATAATAAGCAGATACAGATTATTGATCGGGCTCATAAAGCTCTCAAACCCCTGAAGATGTGAAGCATAGAAAAACTGTGCCTCTATTAAATAAAAGACTGCAGGAACTATCCAGAGATACCGCCAGAGATAATTTCCGATATTTTCGTGATCTGCCGGATCATTTTCTGCTGCGTCATGTGAACAGATATTCCGGAATACAAACTGATAAATAAGCGGCAGCTCGACTAACAGTATCAGCATCATAAAAAGAGGATAGGTAAAGTGATACTGAAGTTTCGCACATTCCGGGAAAAACAGGTTTTCGAGAAACTTTCCGCAGTAAACTGAAAAATCCCCGAGATTACTTAAAACAAGAACGGTAAAAATCAGCTTTCCGATATGTTCTTTCAGCGCAATGAAAATAAACAGGATATAGAAAACAGATATTATCATATCACATAACGAACTGTATGATTCAGATACCATATAAAACTGTATCTCGCGGAGAATCGTCTGAACAACCAAAATGATTCCGGAAAATGAAAATGTGACTTTTTTCCCGAAACGCCAGTGCCCTCTGAATGTATACAATACCAGCGGGATGAACGGAAACGAAGTTACTAATGACCACAGAACAGTTTCCCATATATGATACGGATATTGATTCACAGTAATATGCAATCCCCTTTGTATTTTGATTTAAGCCGGCATACAGCCAGCAAACATAGTTTGCAGATATGCAAAGTAACATTAATATTTTATCATAGAAATCAAGCTTCGGCAAGTGGAAATTCATGCATTAAACAGAATAATTCGTGCATGGAATTTTCACAGTAAAAAAAATATGGTATAATTATAGGGAAACACTGATTAAGCCGGATTTCCGGAGGTAGGATTTGCCGGGCTTCGCCACGGACCCCACACTGATATATGAATAAATCAGCGTTTCCATAGAGAACGCATAAAAGGTTTTTGCGGTTACTACATAGTAAAGATACAAAAAGGAGTTTCCCTTATGCTTATAGCGATATGCGATGACAGCAAAAAAGATGCCGAAATGATAAAATTTTCGCTTATGGACATTACCGATGAAATTGAAATTCTTTGGTTCAGTACAGGAGCCGAACTTATAGACAGCATAAAAAGCGGCACATTTTACACTCTGATCTTTCAGGACGTTTATCTTGAAAATGAGATTGGTGTGGATATAGCAAAAACCGTGAAGGAACTGTCTCCGGACACGCAGATCATTTTTGTCACGACAAGCCTTGATCACGCAATAGATGCTTTCAGAGTACAGGCGATCGACTATCTTGTGAAGCCATGCTCCGAAGCAGAAGTTGTAAAGGCGTTCAGCCGCGTGACCATGCGGATCAACAAACCTTCATCCTCATCCGTTGTGCTGAATTCCGGAAAAAACATCCGTATATTCTATCCCGAAAATGTCATCAAAATTGAAAGTGACCGCCATTATACCAATATATACTGTAAGAACAAAAAAACAGAACGTTTACTCATCAAGTTTTCAAGGGTGGCGGAGTCGTTTGATAAGAATTTTATAGAAATTCGCAGAGGGCTTCTTGTCAATCCGGAATATATCGAGCGAATCACCGGAGCAACGGTTATACTCTCTGACGGAAGCACATATATACTGCCAAAAGCGAAAAAGGACAGTGTAATAACACAGTACACTGATTATGTTACTAATCAGTCTGGTATATAAGGAAACAATGATTAAATCGGAAATCCGGTGAAGCAGGATTTCCGGAGGTGGGATTTGCGTGGCTTCGCCCCGGACCCCCATGCTGATTTATGAATAAATCAGCGTTTCCGTAGATAATACAACGGCCGCCTCATTCGGGACGGCCGTTGCTTTTTATATCGGAATCAGTATTTAAGTGTCTTCAGATAAGATTTCATCTCTTATCATAATTGATCTGTCTCCTGTATTATTTTATCTTAATATCATCGTATTTTCTTTAATACACCTTTTCTCTCTGCCACGTTCCAAGATCAATAAATTCAGGAGTATCGGGATTTTCATTTTCTCCGGCAAACACTGCCTGAAGCGTACAGTCTGAATAGTCGGCTATAACCATATGGATAGTACCCTTGTTGCGGAAGTTCACCACCAGATCATTCTGTTTCTCACAAGTCAGAAGTTCCTTGAATCTGCCGGCTGTGAACTTTTCATTTCCCGAAAAAAGCTTACCGAATTTTATCCATCGATAAATGTTTTGCGATACACCTGTAATTCCGTCATAATTTCCGTCGGCGGCAAAGCTGTTGACTATACACAGCACACCAGGCGCTTCCCATTCAACTCCGGGATTGAGTTTTGTACTGCTGTCACGAAGAAGTGAACGGCCGTCTTCTTTATTTCCGGTACACACCAGTTCTGCGCATAGTGCATCTTCACGGTCAGTGAGCATCATATTCACACAGAACGTATAATTTCTGCTTCGTCCGACTAAATATTCCCCGGCATCACGAGCTGACGCATAATTTTCAAGGCAGTAACGCATATCAAACGTGTAGCTTGTTCTGCCCTCACTTTCAAACGGAACTCCGTCATATGATCCTACGTCGAATATGCTGAGCATAAGTCCGTCATCGTTGATTGCAGTATGAGGCGAAAGCACACCGGTCTGCGTAACAGCCGTAAAGGATTTTTCCCCGTTTTTCATATGCAGCAAACAGTGCGCCCTGCAAATCTGCCTGTCACTGCCCGGATCCCAGTCAAGAAGTCTGGCATTCAGCCTTTCACCCGTGGCAGTTCTGCTTCCGTCAAGACTGACAGCGCTGCACATGGTCGGTCTTAGCACGTCGGGTACAAGACTTATAAGTTTCGCTTCATCAGAAGACAGTACACCGTCCTCGGTAAATCCCTTCACTCCGTTTCCGGCTGCCTCTGCAAAACCTTCCAGTTCTTCACGATAATCAGTATCAAGTGACTCTGCAATATCATCAATACGTTTCTGCAGTCCGGAATAGTCACCTTCAAGATCAGGAAATGCAGTTCTGATATTTTCAAAAAGATACGGTTCAAGGAATCCGCCTGAATCCGGACAGGCTTTTAGCATGGTCTCACCGTATGCTCTTCCGGCGTCGCGGTGCGTACCTCTCTCAAGATCAAGTGTGACATCGTAATAGCTTTTCTTTTTTTCAATGACACACAGGCCGTCCGCCGATGAAAAAGTCTCTGTCGTAAGCTCTTCTGACGGAGCCACACCCTCATAATGATTTTCAATATACAGATCATCGACCGGTTTTATCGGCACCTCTGATACAGGCGGAACAAAGCTGTTTCCGCATCCCGTCATTATCACCGCCGCCAAAGCTGCGGCAAAAATTCCGGCTAACCTTTTTGACTTACTCCACCGTCCTTCAGCTGGAATGATCTTCGGTCCGTTTATCAGTGTACGGCTCAGACATGCTCTCTGCTGCTTTTTCATATACTGTCTCACTCCTCATTGATCCTGCTTATGTTTATACTCCCTGTTTCTCTGAGTTTTATAACGGATGCTATGCACACCGTTATCATACAGCCAAGCGGTATGAGTACAAAGCTGAACAGGTACTCCGGCAGAAATGAAAAGCCTGTAAGTTCAAGCATCTCAAACAGTCTGCGTACAACCAGCGTTCCTGCGGTCTTTACAAATATTACTGCAATAACAGCCGCTGCAGCTGTAAGAGAAAGTATACGTACAAGCTGCCATGCCCACAGGTCAGCGTCTGTGAATCCCATGCTCTTTAAAAGCGCCATTTCACTGGTCTCCTCTGCAATAAAAATATTCATGTAGAGATATGTCATAAGCAGCGTGATGAACACAACAGTTCCGCTCATAACGTATTCAAGCAGTGCAAATATCCGGTCATATTCACTGAGATAGCGTCTGGCATATTCTTCACCGTCAAATACAGTTACGCTGTTGTAAAGTCCTTCTATCTGTCTGAGAACATTTTTCTTTTCGTGATCCGGTGCGAATATTTTTCTTGAAAGTGTAGTGTTACGTGTTTTATAGAGTGATGCATTATTTCCGCCGGCAAATATAAACTGGCATCCTCCGTTTGCTTCTATAGCATCAATAAATCCGGTTATAATAAACTGTTTTGAAACATACTCTTCAGACATTTTATCATCGGAAAGAACCGGCATTGAAAGTTCAACCGTATCGCCTACCTTAAGACCATTTTTCTTTGCTGTGAAGTAACTCATTGCTATCTCATTTTCAAGTTCCGGCGCGCATCCTCCTTTGCGGTACGTATAGCGTTCCGGGTGATATCCATCCACATAAACAGGATAAGATATACTACATTCCCCTAAAGTCAGATAACCTGTACATCGTTTTACAATATCGATCTCCGCAGGTATTCCAGCCTTCTTTAAGTCTTCGTTTATCTGTTCCCAGAGCGATCTGCCTGATGCCGCTCCTCTGTTTCTGATCCTTGCAAGCTCGTCGCTGTCGTCGAAACGGATATCAAAATCAAGAGCGTAGCAGTCAGAATAGCACATAAACTTTTCGCTTATAACGGTATTGCGAAGATTAACCGTTATAAGTATAACGCTGATTCCCAGCACGTAGGACACAAGCAGAAAAATATACCTTTTAAAACGCTTTAGTATATCTGAAAACGCAAGGTAAAACGGTACAGGCATTTTTCGCCTTTTAAACAGGTACAGCACCGCGCTGTTCCCGAATCGCTCGCCGCGGTTTTCGCCGTGTATAGCATCTATTACTGATATTCTGTTTATGCGGCGCATTACTCCGAGTGTGAAAAGTATCATCATTACTGAAAGTGCCGCCACTGAAACCGTTCCGATAAGGATCACTCTGCTATTCGGCGGTGCAGTCATGTTCGGACTGAAGGTCGCAATCAGATATTTTGATGCAAAAAAGCCGCCGGTCAGACCGGCCAGACCTCCTGCAAGTGCAAATCCGATGTATTTAGCCGAGAAGAGCCACCGGAACGCGAAAGATTCGACACCAATAGCCCTCATAACGCCGATCTCTTTTTCTTCTTCTTTCAGAGCTGCTATAATCGTGAAACGTATCGTCATGAGGATTATCAGTATCATGAATATACTTATGATGAGAACAAATACCGAAACTATCATCATCATGATTTTTTCATTTGTCAGGTCTCCGATACCTGAATAAGTAATGCCGATATAATTCTGTTCAAGGCCCTCATGTATGCTGTTATACACAGCAACCTGTGAATCAGGCTCATCAGGCAGGTGCTTTATTCCAACATTATACATGTCGTGTACTACATTAAATCCTGATGAAATGACCTTATAATCATCTTCTGACAGAATACATCTCATTTTATAATCAAACTGATCCTTGAAAAATCCGCATATCACAAGTTCGTAGATATAACCGGTATCAGTCGTTATGCGAATCTTGTCACCGATCTTTGACCCTGTTATGTTCTTCACTGAAACCGGTACTGCAATGCATCCGTTCGGAACAGTAAACGGTTTATCATTAAGGCCGAAAACAAGGTCGTATTTTTCAGGCATTGTTGTTATATAATACCCCTTGTTCAAAAAAGAGTCACTGTCTTTATCCTCAAAACCGGCAAAATTAATCTGACCGGAAGCGATTTCGACCATTTCAAGTCTTTGAAAATCATCGGCGTATTCACATTCATTTATTACACTTTCAGTTACTCTGCGTCTTTCTTCGATCCTGCTGCGCCTGGATCCGATAATAAAAAAATCAGCATACGAATTGCATTTTTCAGCAGTCCTGTCTTCACATGTCAGATAGGAATACACCTGCACTGAACCAGCAAATATAAGAACGGATGCTATAATCATAAATACAATCAATATCGAATTAAGCCCCTTATTATGTTTTAGCTCGCTTTTCAGCATTTTCAGGAACATTACACTCACCCCACGGTATTCATATTTTCTCATATACTATGATAACATATGAGAGATTAAAAAATCTTTAAAAACTAAGGAAACAATGATTAAATCGGAAATCCGGTGAAGCAGGATTTCCGGATGTGGGATTTGCGTGGCTTCGCCCCGGGGCCCCACCTACTGGGATCTGTACAACGAAGTCTATTTTCATACGTTATAGGTTGACTTTATTACTGACGTGTTGTATAATATAAATATAATTAACTAATCATATTTCACTTAATAGTTGATTATCAACAAACATGAGAAGGGATGATTTTTAATGCAGAATATCAATGAGATCACGTTCGATCAGGCATTAAAACATGTAGGGGATTCGGTAAGTGCGCTTATTGTTGCAGATGAAAACGCTGATACATATCACGCACTTGTACGAAGAGGTGTTTTTACTGATGTTGTGTCTGAGAACGGATCATACACTGACCTTGTTCACACTCTCTGGTTCCATCACTACGATGACGGCAGAAAAATAACAGATACATACAACGTATTCGTTCCGAACATGGGTAAGTTTGCAGGTAAGTACAGCAAGCGTATAAAACTTCTTGTAAATACGATCCCGCATCTTGTTCAGATGTCTGTTATACCAATGAAAGATGACGGTCAGTATCTTTTCGTACTCGATGAGCTTGATGAAAGTATGAAGGAAAATGAAGAAGAAACAGAAGACAAGGTAAATTCAATACAGAATTCAATGCAGAATAAAATGTATGTTTATACAATGGCATTCGATCTTGTAAGCGATACCACAAGCAGTATTGCCCTTACCGAAATATCAAACGAACCGCTGAATTATCAGATGACATATTCCCAGTGGAGAGACGATATATCTAAAATGATACCTGAGGGTGAAAACCAGCGTGATCTTTTCCTTAAACAATCGGACCCAGCATATCTCCGGGCAAACTACAAACCGGGCGATGTACAGTCTTTCGATGTTCTGATGGTCAATCTTGACGGCATACATGCATGGGTCAAACTCATCTTCAGCCGTATGAAAACAAACAGCAAAAACGACTACCGTTTCGTCTACATGGTACAGAACATTGCAGAAGAGAAAAAGGCTCTCCTTGAAAGGATAAATCAATACGAAATCGAGGTTTCAACCGATTCACTTACAAAGGTATTCAACCACGGACGTATAGAAACTGAACTTCGTAACGCGATTGAAAAGTTTGACAAAGACGGTTCTCCGGTCGGACTGATGATCCTTGACATCGATCATTTTAAATCTGTCAACGATCGTTTCGGTCATGCAGTCGGCGATACTACGCTCTCTCATCTTGCTGAAATAACACGCAGTGCTCTCGCAGACAAAAACGCAGTTGTCGGACGATGGGGCGGCGAGGAATTTGCAGTTGTAGTATACGGTGAAGAAGGAGAAACACTTAATGAAACCGCTGAAATGATCCGCAGCACTGTTGAATCAGCGGAATTTGATGTTGTAAAAAGCATCACCTGCAGTATCGGTGTAACTGAGGTTCGTACAGGCGACGACCATACTTCATGGTTCAACCGCGCAGACCATGCACTTTACGCTGCAAAAACAGCTGGCAGAAACCGCGTTATATGCGAATGATGATCTCTGAGAAATAACTTATTTATACCCAAAGCACGCATACGTAATCAAACGGAAGCGTGCTTTTTTTACATCGTTTCTTTCAGTCATACTACTGCCTGGTATCTTTGCAAGTTTCGGTACTGCGCCGGCGGCACCATATTAATCTGAATACC
>CADAPI010000051.1 GCA_902789705.1 uncultured Ruminococcus sp. | reverse complement strand
TACAGTCCCCACTGTTCGTCAGTCGTCCAGCCCATCGAGCAGTGGTCGATTATCGAATGTGCGCCTTTTGCACCGCCCCATGCGTCGTTTCCCTTGCTTGTAGCTGCATACGGACCCGGACGTGAGCTTATAAAACGGCAGATGATATTGTCACCGCCCATGCCGAGTTTGTAGTTCTTAAGCGTGATGCCCGAACCGCCCGGAGCAGTCTGTCCTGCGATAGTTACGCTGTCGGCAACTATAATATTTCCCTTTAGTTCTATTGTACCGCTTACATCAAATACAACGATACGGTTCGACTTGCTTACCGCCTCTCGGAATGATCCTTCACCGCTGTCATTTAAATTCGTTACATGCACGACTTCACCGCCGCGCCCGCCGGTGGTATATTTTCCGCCTCCGACAGCCCCCGGAAATGCCGGTATTTTATCTGCAGCATTTACATATGTTTCCGCGCCCATACCCGGAAATGCCGTAGCCGAAACAGTCATTAGCAGCCCCGTAACCAAAGCCGCCGCTTTTTTTGATCTATTAACTTTCATACAAATCCTCCTGATCTTCCGGTGCCCGTTTGACACCATCTTTCGCTGTAATTATTATAGCGTAGTTTCAGTGTATTTGCAATATAAATTCAGGGATTGTGTCGAAATCAATTGTTTTATGTGTATAAAAAATAAGCGGACACCTGTTTGAAAGTGTCCGCTGAAATAAAGCTATAATAAATGTGCGTTCATTGCCTCATACGAATAAATGTACGCCTTCGGCGTGCTGTTGAAAACGGCTGCCCTGAAGGACAGTCGTTATGGAGGGGAGATTTATAGTAAACGAAAATTTATTTTCCGAAAACCGGATCGTTCAGTACATCTTTATACATTTCAATATACCTGTCCGGTCTGAAATCTGTTCCGTTTACTGAAGGATTGAAAACATATTCATCTCTTCCGGCAAGTGTAAGATCGATGGTCGCTGTGAACATTTCCGATTCCTTTGCTACCGGTTCAGGGAACTTGTGTCCTGCGTAGTAGAATACTTCCCAGAAGTTTCTTGACGGACCCATTATGCTGCTTCCGCCCCAGAAAACATTGTATTTGTCCTTTCCGCCGAGGTTGGATGAAGCGATGTAGATCTGGTTCTGTATTACCTGTGCTTCAAGTGTGAGCGGTCCGACTGCCGGGCCGTGGCATTCAGCAAGAGCTGTGCAGTTGATGTAGAGACGTGCACCCTTGGCTGCATAGTATCTCATCATTTCCGGGAAACAGTAGGAATCATAGCATATTGCAATACCTATCGGCCCCCATTCTGTATCGAGAATGAAAGGTTTTTCACCGCGTGTTGCCCAGTTCGGTTCAGGCGGAGGAAGGTGCATTTTTCTGTATGAGCCTACAAGACCGTCCGGAGAAAAGACAGCAAGTGCGTTGTAGATAACGGAAGAGTCAGAAGGATCTCTTTCAGGCATTCCGAACACGGCATATATACCAAGCTTCTTCACAAGTTCTGCGACCTTTTCAGTACTTGGTCCCGGTATGGTTTCTGCAAGTAATGACTGCATTTTCTCTGATTTCGGCTTTTCCGCTTCGTCGTCATAGCCGGTCAGCGCCATTTCAGGGAAAATAACAATGTCACTTCCTTTCTTCGCGGCTGCTTCAATGTATCCCATTATCCTGTTTAAATTCTTTTCCTTTTCACTCCATGCAGCGTTGAATGTTACTGTTGATATTGTGATAATGTCTTTCATGGTGTTTCCTCCGGTTTCATTTATCAGACGGCAAGATACTTTTGAACAAGATCGTCTGACATATCTTCTTTAAGTCCTGATGCAACAATCTTTCCTTTCTGCATCATGATAAATCTGTCTGCTACTTTTCTGCAGAATCTGTAGTTCTGTTCAACAACTACTATCGTAACGCCCATCTCATTTTTTACACGGTTGAGTATGTGGGCGATTTCAGCAACTACGTTTGGCTGTATTCCTTCTGTCGGTTCATCAAGAAGAAGGATCTTCGGGTTCGACATGAGTGCACGTCCTATAGCGAGCTGCTGCTGCTGACCGCCTGAAAGAACACCTCCTTTTCGTTTCATGTGTTCTTCAAGGGCAGGGAACAGATCGAGTATTTTTTCACGCTGACCTGCAAGATCTTTTGTGTGGGCATATCCGCCGAGATTCAGATTTTCCTCAACTGTATAGTCCGGAATTATCTCTCGTCCCTGAGGAACATATGCCATTCCCATTACTGAACGTTTATGGGCCGGCAGCTTTGTAATGTCTTTTTCGAGAAAGCTGATACTTCCTGATTCCGGACTGAGTACACCCATCATAGATTTCAGAAGAGTAGTCTTTCCCACACCGTTTCGTCCCATGATAACAAGCTTTTCGCCTTCGTTTATCTTAAGGTCGATACCATTTATAACACGGCTTTTGCCATAGTTGACGTGAAGATCATTTATACTGAGCATCAGTCACCCTCCTCATCCATATCATCTTTCAGATATACCTGAATTACTTTTTTGTTGTTCTTTATTTCGGAAAACGGTCCTTCAGCAAGTTTTCTTCCCTGATGAAGAACGGTAACATAATCTGCTATCATCTCAACGAATTCCATATCGTGTTCAATAACGATCAGAGTATGTTTTTTTGAAAGATCTCTTATCATCTGGCCTGTTTTCATGGTTTCGGTATCTGTCATGCCCGCAGCCGGTTCATCAAGTATTATCAGTTCCGGTGACTGGGCGATGACCATTCCTATCTCAAGCCACTGCCGCTGACCGTGAGCGAGTTCCGATGCCATCATGTCAGCCTGGTCATAGAGATCTATCTGTCTCAGTACTTCTTCTATCTGCTTTTTCTGCTTTTCTTTTCTTCTGTAAGAAAAAGCCTTTCGGATGGAAGTATAGCCGCCGAGTGCGATTTCTATGTTTTCATATACGGTCATATTGTCAAATACGTTCGGGCCCTGAAATTTTCTGCCGATATGATATTTTGAAGCAATAACACCCGGATCTTTCCCTGTTATTTCCTCGCCTTTAAAGAGAATATCGCCTTCAGTCGCTTTGGTTTTACCGGTGATAAGATCCATCAGCGTACTTTTGCCGGCACCGTTCGGTCCGATTATTACGTGTATCTCGCCTTCTTTTACATCAAGGTCAACATCTGATATTGCCCTGAACCCTGAGAAGGAAACGGTAAGTCCTCTTATCGTAAGAATATCCGGAGCATTTCTTGTACTTACACTGCTCATAAAAACCAACCTTCCAACAGATTATTTTACTACTGCCATTTTCTTGGATTTTGGCGTTTCTTCCATTAGTTTGTTCTTCTTTCTGTCTGTTATGATTCTTCTCTGAAGTGCTACGATCTGACCGATAACACCGTTAGGAATGAAGTAAATAACAACGAGAAGAAGTGCGCCTATGATAAGCTGCCATGCGCTTGAAAAATGTTCAGACAGAATACTCTGCGCCCAGTTGATGAGAAGAGCACCGAATACTGCGCCTGTCAGGTTGCCGCGTCCGCCGACTGCTACCCAGATAACGACCATTGTTGAAGCTGTAACGCCTATATCTTCAGTAGTGATAGTGCTTGTTGCAGGTGCATAAAGAACGCCTGAAAGACCTGCAAGTGCGCCTGAGATCGTATAGATGAGAATTTTAAAAGCGCCTGCGTTGTAGCCTAAAAAGCCTAAACGTGCTTCATTTTCTCTGACTGATGTGCATATCTTGCCGACTCTGCTGTTTGTCAGCCAGAGACAGAAGATGAAAACGAGAACGGCAATCACAAGAACAACATAGTAGTAAGTTGTCTTGGTAAGCGGAGTGCTTCCGTTTACTGAAAATCTCTTGATACTCTGGAGTCCGTTGAATCCGTTTGTGTACTTCTGTACATTGATTATAAAGTCCTTGAATATCTGTGCAAGAGCAAGAGTTATGATAGTGAAGAATACACCTTTGATTTTACTGGTGAATACGAAGTACCCTATCAGCGCAGCAAACAGGGCCGGTATAAGGATGCCAAGTATGGATGCAACAATAGGATTCTGCAGAGGAAGGTAGAACCACGGTATCTCTGTTATTCCTTCACGCTGCATAAACGCCGGAACAACTCCGTTCTGTATCTGGTATGAAATACCGATCATATAGCCACCCATGCCGAACAGAACGGCATGACCGAGACTGAGAAGCCCTGTATAGCCCCAGAGGAGATCAAGGGAAATGGCGAATATCGCATAACATATGTATCGTCCCATCATTTCCACGCGGAATTCCTTGGTGAAAAAAGGAAAGGCAGTCAGAAAAATGAGCATCAGTATATCGAAATATCTGTTGAGCGGTAATTTGCTGAAAATATTTTTTTTCTTACGCATCAGATTTATCTCCTTTCCTTTGTAAACAATCCTTCAGGTCTGAATCTTATAAGTACGATAACTATCATAAATATGATGATCTTTGCCCATGTTTCATTCAGGAAACCTGCGGTTATTGTTCTTCCTTCACCGATTATTCCGGATGATATTGCTGTTCCTGCAAAGGACTGTATTCCGCCGACAA
Source organism: uncultured Ruminococcus sp. (assembly GCA_902789705.1). Taxonomy (GTDB): domain Bacteria; phylum Bacillota; class Clostridia; order Oscillospirales; family Ruminococcaceae; genus HUN007. The sequence continues at coordinate 14,250 of CADAPI010000051.1, read as the reverse complement.
CGTTTGTCATGAAAGTATCAGTGAGATATGTTGATCCCATATCATATGATACGCCGGTTGTAGGAGCAAGAACACATCCGGATACGCCTGCGAGACCGGCGCCGTAACCGAAGGTGAGAGTATCGATAGTAGATGTTTTTATACCGAGACATTCTGTCATTGTTCTGTTCTGAGTTACGGAACCGAGCATCTTACCGAACGTTGTTTTTCTGAAGAATAACAGAGTAAGTGAAAGAACGGCAAATGAGAAAACAAGAATGAATATATTATAGTATGGTATCGTTACACGTCCGATATGGAAAGCACCCGGAAGAGGCATGTGAACGTTCTGGGAAAGAGGGTATTTTATACGCACCAGTTCGGTTAGTATTATTGAAAGCGCATAAGTTGCAAGTATTGTTTCCGTAGGCTTTGAATAGAGTCGTTTTATAAGAAGCTTTTCAGTTATCATGCCTATGATACCGGTTATGATGAAGCAGCCGATAAGTGCAATACCGAACGGAAGATGGAGTACTTCCATAAGTATGAATGCGGAAACACCTCCGAGCATGATCATCGAACCGTGAGCCATATTGGTAACATTCATGTAACCGAAAATAATGACGAGTCCCATCGTTGCAATCAGGAGGATGGATGACTGATTAAGACCGTTTATTAACTGGGATATAAAAGTTCCCATGATTACTCACTTCCTTAATAGAGCAAGAATGTTGATTTACTGTATATCCGATGCAGGCAGCCTTTCTGGATGACTGACAGGGCAGGATGTAGAGGCTGCCGGCAGGGGAAACTTGAGAATTACTGTGGATAGCAGAGAGGATCATCCCATGAAGGCATGAAGTTTGAATCTGCGTATTCCGGATAGAGTACTGATGGCCATGGTTCCGGACGGAGAGCCTTGTCCGTTGTATAGAGGATATCTACAGCACCGTCGTGGATCTGACCGAATCTTGAATATACCCATGTGCAGTGGTTGTTTTCATCGACCTTGATCTCGCCCTGAGGAGCATCGAATGTGATGCCGCCGAATGCATTTATAAGAGCTGTTGTATCTGTCGGGTCTTCCACTTTTTCGAGTGCTGCCTTGAGAAGATAGCAGCTGTCGTATGTAGCTTCAGTAAGTACTGTTACAACTGTACCATCGTTAAATAATGAGTTGTATTTGCTTACGAAGTTTTTAGAAGCTTCTGTATCAAGTGATGACCAGTACGGCATAGAAGCATAGTGTCCTTCGGCAAATTCCTTGCCTATGGCCTGAAGGTTTGATTCATCGATACTGATCGAACAGATAGGAGTGTCTGCTGTCATACCATACTGCTGATAGTCCTTGTAGAATGATGTGTTCGAATCGCCTATAAGAGCGGAATAAACAACTTCCGCTCCGCTGTCCTTGATCTTGTTTACTATAGTTGAAAAATCTGTATGTCCGAGAGGTGCGTATTCTTCACCGACTACTTCACCTCCGTACATTTCAATAAGTGCACGGGCCTGTTTGTTACATGTCTTCGGGAATACGTAATCTGATCCGATAAGGAATACTTTCTTGCCGACGTTTTTAAGGATCCACGGAATAAAGTCAGTTGCCTGCTGGTTCGGCATGTTTCCGACATAAATAACGTTCGGGGAAACTTCTTCGCCTTCTGTGTAAGTCGGATAGATGAGCAGAGCGTTGTCATCTTTCAGAGTTGAGAGAGTAGCCTGACGGCTTGCAGATGTGTAGCATCCTACCGTTGCCACAACTTCATCCTGTTCAACGAGCTTCTTGATTTTTTCCGTTGCTGTTGCAGGATCTGAAGCGTAGTCCTCGTGGATGTACTTAATCTTTTTACCTTTTATACCGCCGGCTTCGTTTATTTCATCGAATGCCATCTTACAGGCATTTGTCATGGTCTTCTCTACGAGTGCGGTCGAACCGCTTTCGGAAAACAGAACACCTACTTTTATTACATCTCCGTCTGATGATGAAGATGATGCACCTCCTCCGCATGAGGTTGCTGCCAGCATAACTGAGACTGCAGCAAATGCAGCTGTTATTTTTTTAAATGTTCCATTTTTCATATTAATCATTCCTTTTTCAATCTTTTAAAAAAAGAGCCGGAGAATACCCTGAGGTTGATTCTTCGACTCTGAAGTAAGTATTTGGGCTGTCGGCTGCCTGATCCGGAAAGGTAGTAATGCGTCAGACAGCGGACAGTGGTTTTATAATGTGTTCAGGAAATGCAGAGCTGTTTATTGATCATTTCAGGTGGACTTTCGTGAACTCTGCTCTGCAGTTTCCTGACGATCAGCGTTATTTGGATGGGATACCGGCTATAGGTGCTGATTCAACGCCCGGCATCGTTCTTGTAAGTGATTCGACCTTCTTCTGTGTTCCTTCCGGATCAGTAATCCAGTCAGTGTAGAAGGAGTAAGGGCATTTTGGTTCGCCGTATCTGCCTTCCTTTGAATTGATCGTTCCTGTGTATCCTCTGTGGAGAAGCTTGTAGAGGTGGTTCTGTGACTGCCAGTTTGCTCTTGCATCTCTGATCGCTGAAACGGAAAGCTGAGCGTACTGGTAGCTGTTTTCTTCAGTACCGCACATGCCTAATGTATGTCCGTCAAAGCCTACGATAGTTGAGTGACCAAAGTAAGAGTAAACTCCGTCATATCCTGTAGCATTTGCAACTGCACAGTAAACGTTGTTGCACCATGCCATTACCGGAACGAGGTTGATTTCTTCCTGATTTGCAGGATACATATAACCCTGATGTCTGATGATCAGTTCTGCGCCCTTCATAGCACAGTCTCTCCAGATTTCCGGGTAGTTACCGTCATCGCATATGATCAGTGAAACCTTGAGTCCTTTAGGACCTTCAGTTACATAAGTCTGATCACCCGGATACCATCCTTCGATTGGTGTCCATGGCATTATTTTTCTGTACTTCTGTACGATCTCACCCTTGTCATTGATGAGGATCTGTGTATTGTAAGGAACTTTATTTGGATGTTCCTCATGTCTTTCACCTGTTAATGAGAATGATCCCCAGACCTTGTTTTCAATACATGCCTTCTTGAAGATCTCTACTTCGAAGCCATCATCTGTTGTGGCGTTTTCCATCATTTCATCGAAATCATACATGATACCGTGTGTACTGTATTCAGGAAAAGCGACCATATCCAGTCCTGGAAGTCCTGTTTTAAGACCCTTGATGTAATCTGCAATCTTAAGGCAGTTTTCCTTGATTTCTTCCTTTGTGTGTAATCTTGGCATTTTCCAGTTTACAACTGCTAAACCTACGCAGTCAGGGCTTGAAGAAATGTCACCATGTGTCATGATTAGTACCTCCATACATAAATAAATTAAAAATTTTTGTTGAACATATGCAGTTCTGATACTTTGAATTTTCGGATATCCAATGGGGATTTTATTGCTCCATTGCAAAAAAAGTGCAGCATATTCAGCTATCAGCTGAAAAATACTGCACGCCATTGTGTATTCAATTATTCGTTTGCATCCTGTGCGCTGTGTTCTGTCCACGGTCATAATTATAGCACACCAGAAATAAATGTACACCTAAAATTTTTAGTGGAGAGAGTAATATTTTTATTTAGTCCATTTTTTCATCATTGTAAATAGAAAATAATGGCATAGAATTCTTTGCGAAAATGTAATTATATCATACTGAACCAGCGGTCATTTTCGTATATGTTGCACATGAGTATTTCGAAAATGGTGTTTCATTTAGTTTGACATTAACATCACGTCAGGAGTAAAGCACTATTGCCGAAAAATTCAAAAAAATTCAGATTTCCGTGCTTTGAAGTATTGACGTGGAGAAATAATTGTGTTAATATATAGCTGAAAAGAAAACATGAACGTCAGTTATGATGCTCTTTCTTTTCAGCTTTTCCTTATTCATTAAGTTAGGAAGTATTTATATGTTGAATGTAATGATAGTCGACGATTTTAAAGTCTTCATTACTCAGCTGAGAAAACTTGATGTCTGGAAAAAGTATAGTGACCGTTTTGATCTGAAGTTCACATTTACTGACAGCTGTAAGGCTCTTGAAACACTTCGCACCAACCGTGTGGATGTTCTTATTACAGATATCAAGATGCCTGGATTTAGTGGTATAGATCTTCTCAGGAAAGTCAGAGATGAGAAACTCTGTCGGTGTACAGTACTCATGAGCGAATATACAGATTTTGAATTTGCTCATGACGCTATTATTCTCGGAGCATTTGACTATATAGTCAAGCCTGTCTCCGGTCAGATGATGGCCGTACTGCTTGACAGGATCCATGCCAGTCTTTCAGAAACAAATGAACTTGAGGTTAAGTCAGATGATGCCATACTGCTGAATGTCGGTATTCTGATGGATTCCATAATTGCAGGAAACGATAATTTTTCCGGGAATATCCGGAAACTTATGAAAAACTGCAGAGACATGGCAGGAGAGAATGTTATACGTTATGGTTTTGTTCTGAGTAAGACAGCAGATATACTCTATAAGAAACTTGAGTGCATTTATCCGTGGATCAGACATATAACCTATCATCCGCGAAAACTTAAATCCGAGCTTACTGCTTCTGACGATCTGACTGTTTCGGAAAGCCTGTTTACCGGATTCTGCAACGACTTGTTTGCTGCAGTCAGGACATATCACCCGTCCGGCATGAATGAACTTGTTCAGAACGCAGTGGATTACATACTAATGAACTATTCCCGTAAACTGAAACTTTCAGAAGTTGCGGATGTCTGTTATGTCAATCAGTCACACTTAAGTCACAGTTTCAAATTAAATATGGGTATGTCATTCGTTGACTATGTTGTTCAGTACAAGATGCAGATACTTCGTATGATGCTTTCACGAACGGACATGAATATCAGCGATATTGCCGAGGAGCTTGGCTACATAGACGGAAAATATATGAGCCGTCTGTTTAAAAATACTTTTGGAATGACAATTTCAGACTATAAAAGCAGTCTGACAGGTTTACAGTGAAATGAAGCAAAATTAAATATTTACGCAATGGAGCGCCGTATGATCAAAGGATCATAGCGGCATTTTTTATTTTTTGAGGTGTTTTATGACAGATACATGTGATTATTATAAGGCCTTTTATACGAATATGATGAATAATATCCCGTGTATATATTTTGAACTTGATCAGGACGGGATAATACAGAAGTGTTCCTGTTCAGCTTCTGAACTGTTTGGTAAAGATGAAACAGAATTTGTCGGAACACCGTTCTCACAGTATTTTACCGATGAGATAGATGAGGAGTTCTTTGCCGATTGTCTTGCAGGTGCAAAGGATATCATGAATCATGAGTTTACTGTTTCAGGAAAAAGCGGAAGTGAGATCGTACTTCGTGCCAAAAGCCTTACTTCTGTGACCGGCGGCGGTTTTTCATTTCTGTCGGTCGATGTTACTTCAGAATCGGAAGCCGAGGAAAAGGAACTTCTGATAAAAGAAAAATTTGAGCGGATACTCAGTGAGAAATCAAGGGAGATGTCTCTTGCATACAATGAACTGGAGAATTTCTGTGCGATCATTGCCCATGAATTCAAGGCGCCGATACGTGCTATCGGTCTGTACAACAATATAATTTATGATGAGTTGTCAGGGGATATTTCCGGTGATTCAATAACTGCAAGTTACAAGATAAAGGAATACTGCGACAAATCTCTTGATATGATAGAGAAGCTTCTCGACTATTCAAAGGTAAAGTCGCATAAGCTCAGAAACAGGACTGTTGATATGAATCAGCTTGTCCGCAGTTGTCTTCACGATCTGAAACTCATATACGGCAGAATAGATATCAGGGTGAGTATTTCACCGCTTCCGTGTATATCCGGAGATGAATTTCTCATGAAGCGGGCGGTGTTCAATATACTCGAAAATTCGGTCAAATATTCTGCACTCAAGCCATATACTGAGATAGATATTTCATGTGTCAGCGATGAGAAAACACATACTTTCTGTTTCAGGGATCACGGAGCAGGATTTGATGTTTCTTCATCTGCTGATCCGTTTGGAATGTTCAGTCGTCTTCACAGCGACGAAGTTTACAAGGGTTCAGGTATCGGCCTTGCAACCGTCATGAATATAGTGAAGAAGCATGGCGGTGAAGTCAGTATTAGTCCGGAACCGGATGAAGGATGTCTGGTCCGTATGAAGCTTGGAAAACACTTATCAGAAGCTTATTACTGTTGATCTGATGCGCTGCACCACGATGACAGTCAATATAGATCAAGGCAGCGGAATCAGGGCTTTTTCCGGATTTCACTGTAAATACAACGGAGGTAATTACTATGGCAAATGAAAACGAAACCGTCAGACAGAAAAACAGTAATGTTGTGATCGCAGTTACCAGACAGTTCGGAAGCCTCGGCCGTCCGATTGCCAGAGAAGTGGCATCAAAACTCGGACTTAAGTTTATTGATCGCGAAATAATCGAAAAAGCTGCTGAACGTATGGGATACAAAATCGATGAACTTGAAAAGATCGATAATCATCGCATCAAGGGCTTTTCACGAATGAAATATCCGCTCGGTATCGGAAGCAGAGAACTTCAGGACAAGCTTTTTGAGATTGAAAAGAGCATAATTCTTGAGTATGCCACATATGATAACTGCGTTATTGTCGGAAGATGTGCAAACTACATTTTGAAAAATCGTCCGAATGTACTTAAGGTACATATCTATGCGCCATATGAAAAGCGTCTTGAGATGTCTGTTGAGGATCTTCACCTTACCAAAGGTGAAGCCAAGGCTATGATTGACAAGGTAGATGATGCGCGAAGCAGTTATTATCTTTATCATACAGGTGAGACATTTAACTCAACAGCATACCAGGATATTCTTCTGAACAGTGCAATGCTTGGTTTTGATGAAAATGTCAAACTTCTCTGCGATATAGCAAGAGACAGATTCCCTTCACTTAAAAATAATGCATAATTCTTTTGCAATTCTCATTTCTTAAATTCATATAAAGAAACACCCATCAGATTTTTATCCGGTGGGTGTTTCTTTTAGAGACAGACTGTATAACAATAAATGAACGCCTTCGGCGTGCTATTGAAAATGGCTTCCCTGAAGGACAGCCGTTATGAAGGGGAGATTTAATTGTTTCTTGAGAATGAAATAGTAATAAAAAAACTAAAACCTTAATTTTCAAAGTAAATGCAGCAAGAATATTTTTCCACGTTGAATTTGCTTTGAAAATTAAGGCGTTGAATTACGAAAAATAAAAAAGCAAGCTAATACTTGACAATGTATATACAAGTGTGATACAATACTATATAAGGAGGTGGCGGTTATGACACAGATGAATTTTCGTATTGAAGAAGATGTAAAAGCTAATGCTGAAAATGCACTCAAAGAAATGGGATTAACAATGTCCGCAGCAATTACCATGTTTCTTGTCAAGGTTGGCCGAGAAAGACGTATTCCATTTGAAATAACAGCAAATGATCCGTTCTATTCCGCTGAAAACATGGAGCGTTTGAGACGTTCGGCAGCTCAGATGGAGAAAACAGGCGGAACAGTACACGAGATAGGAGCGTTACCGAACGATGATTAAATCCTTTTCCGACGAAGCATGGGAGGACTATACCTATTGGGAAACGCAGGATAAGAAAACATTGCGGAGAATACTGAAACTGATCGATGATATTGACCGAAACGGTTATGACGGTATCGGCAAGCCAGAACGGTTGTCTGGCGACCTCTCCGATTATTGGAGCAGACGTATAGATGAAAAGAACAGGATTGTTTATCGCATTTTAGGTAACACCATTCAGATTATTCAGTGTGGTTCTCATTACCGTGACAAGTAATGAGTTTATTCTTTACCTTACAAGGACAGGAACTCACAGTGATCTGTTTTAAACATAAAAACAACGGTAGTCCGAATCACTAAAAGTGATCGAACTACCGTTTGTGTTTTTATCAGTGCTGCCTGTCTGAAACATAATAAAAAATGCGGATAACAGGACTTGAACCTGCACCGAGTTACCCCGATTAGCACCTGAAGCTAACGCGTCTGCCAGTTTCGCCATATCCGCATACGATGCTTTAAGCATCTTTAAAATTATAGCATATATCATGGTGCTTTGCAAGTGGTTTTTTTAAAAAATTTCTCATAATGCGATAAAAACGCGCTGGTAAAGTAAAGTTTCACAAAAGACCACATGAATTTCTATTGACTTTTCCGAATTTATAGATATAATTAAATATATATGTGCCCGAAAACGGTACTGTTTTTTACCAACGTTTTTGAGGCTCTTTTATCAGTGCGAACATCTGTGTAACACGCGCAGATACGTACGCTGTCAGCCGGTCTGCAGAGAGTAACCGCAGTTTGCGGATCTGCAGAGGGCAGTATAAACGATTAGTGAAACAAAGAATGCCACGACCTTTTGCAAGAGGTAGACATAATATATGCAAAAACATATACCGAATTTAGAACCTTTTAAAAGGACACTGAACTGGCTTTCCTCCCTTTTCATAACCATACTTCTTACTGCATCGTTTGCTTATGTGTGGTACAACTGTTACTACACCGAGCTCGTTCTTCCGTTTTACCGGAAGGGCAACTGGATGGTTATCGGTATCTATCTGGTCATCGCCGTGATCTTCAATCAGGTCTACGGAAGCTACAAGGTAGGATATCTTCGTAAATCGGAGGCTTTTTATTCCCAGATCATTTCAGTGTTTGTCATCAACCTTATAACCTATTGTCAGATCAGTGTTATAGGGCGTGATTTTATGAATGTCATGCCGATGGTTTTACTTACCATCGCAGATCTTATAATAGTACTCGTCTGGACGATTGTCAGCGCGGCGCTGTATAAAACGTTTTTCCCGCCGCGGAGAATGATAATAGTATACGGAAGTCAGAAAGCAGGTAACCTCGTTCTCAAGATGAGCCGGAGAACGGATAAATACATCATCGCCGAATCCATAAAGGCGGATGAGGATATTGAGCTTATCAAGGAAAAGATGCTCGGATACGGTGCTCCGCGTGTACATGGCTCCGAAAATATCCGATATAATAGTAAGAGGCGCCCACGAGATCAATCTTTTCGACTCACCGCTTCTTCTGTGCCGCAACAGTGGCCTTTCCTTTGAAGTAAGGGCTACCAAGAGGATCATCGACTTTGTTCTGGCTCTTATCATACTTCCGTTCCTGCTTATCCCTATGGCGGCGGTCGCGCTTGCGATCAAAATAGATGACGGAGGTCCGGTGATCTACAAACAGGAAAGACTTACGACCCGCGGCAAACGTTTCAACGTTCTGAAGTTCCGCAGTATGAAGGTGGATGCCGAAAAAGACGGCGTTGCTGTTCTTGCGAAGGATCATGACTCCAGGATCACCAAAGTCGGTGCTTTCATAAGAAAATGCCGTCTCGACGAGCTTCCGCAGATATTCAATATAATAAAGGGCGACATGTCCTTCGTCGGTCCGCGTCCGGAACGTCCGGAAATAGCAGCCGAGTACGAAAAGGAGATGCCGGAGTTCAGCTTCCGTCTCATCGTAAAGGCAGGACTTACGGGCTATGCGCAGATAATGGGCAAGTACGACACAACACCTTACGACAAGCTGAGAATGGATCTTATGTACATCGAAAAGTACAGCATAATGCTCGATTTCAAGATCATTCTCATGACGATAAAGACGATGATATTCCCGGGCGACACCAATGAGTCGGAAAATATCCTTAAACCCAAATCAGATGACAAATAGAGAAACGGACTGCGGGATCCCGCACTGTTTCCGTGCATTTCAGACGAAGTCCGAAAAGAAATAACAGAAAAAGAGGTTTTTTAATGAAAATAACAGCAGTAATAATGGCAGGCGGCAAGGGCGAACGTTTCTGGCCTAAGAGCCGTACTTCATACCCTAAGCAGTTCCTTTCGCTCACATCTGACGGCGAAACCATGATACAGAAGACAGTAAAGAGACTTCTTCCTATAGTAAGCATGGAGGACATATTCATAGTTACCAACGAGAACTATGTGTCCCTTATAAACGAACAGCTTCCTGACATTCCGCAGGAAAACATCCTTGCCGAGCCGGTAGCCAGAAACACTGCTCCGTGTATCGCGCTTGCAGCATCTGTTATCAGCAAGAAATATGATGATGCAGTCATGATGGTGCTTCCGTCAGACCACCTCATAAGATACGAGGAATTCTATGTAGATACGCTCAAGCGTGCGGCAAAGGTGGCACAGAAGGGCGAAAACCTTGTTACCATCGGCATCACACCGACCTATCCTGAAACAGGATACGGTTACATCAAGTTTATGAGCGCTGATGACGACGAACTGGCCGGTGCGTATAAGGTAGATAAATTCGTTGAAAAGCCGTGTCTTGAAAAGGCAAAGGAATACTTGAACAGCGGTCGCTATCTCTGGAACAGCGGTATGTTTGTATGGAAAGTATCAACTATAATGGACAATTTCCAGAAGTACCTTCCTGACATGTATGAAGGCTATCTTAAAATGAAGGAAGCAGCATTTACGGCAACTTTCCGCGAGACACTTGCAGAGTGCTTCGAAAACTTCAAGTCTGAATCAGTCGATTTCGGTATCATGGAAAAGGCTGAAAACATATACACACTTTCAGGAAGCTTCGGCTGGGATGATGTCGGAAGCTGGCTTGCTCTTGAAAGAATAAACCAGACAGATGAGTGCGGAAACTATGTAACAGGTGATGTTATCAGCATCGACACCACAAAGAGCATCATCTGCGGAAACAAGAAGCTTATTGCAACTCTCGGTGTTGAGGATCTTATTGTTGTCGATACTGATGATGCTATGCTTATCTGCACAAAGGATCACACACAGCAGGTGAAGAAGGTCATTGAGACGCTGAGGACATGCAACAGACGTGATCTTATTTAATCAGGGGTTATGGTTTGATTATATTAGTTAGTTGAATTTTATTATAGCAGGGCTTTGCGGTCGAGCGATGCACTTCCTTCGGTCGTCTGCACCTTCGCATATAAGTTGAATATTTTATAGCAGGGCTTTGCGGTCGCCCTGCACCTTCGCAGCGCTTTTGCTGCGGTTGGAAGGAGTATTATATAAATGAAAAATGCACTGATCACTGGTATCACCGGACAGGACGGTTCCTATCTTGCGGAACTGCTCCTTGAAAAGGGATACAGAGTTTACGGAATAATGAGAAGAAAGAGCGTTGTTGACTACGGCAACGTGGAACATATTAAGGATAAGATAAACTTCATCTATGCAGATATGACTGATGTTATCTCACTCATTAATGCAATGAGGATTTCACAGGCTGATGAAGTCTACAATCTTGCGGCACAGTCATTTGTAGCGACAAGCTGGGAACAGCCGCTGGCTACTGCTGAGATCGATGCTGTGGGCGTTACGAACATGCTTGAGGCTATCAGAACAGTGAAGCCTTCATGCCGTTTCTATCAGGCCTCTACTTCCGAGATGTTCGGTCTTGTACAGGCTATCCCGCAGTGCGAGACAACACCGTTCTATCCGAGAAGTCCGTACGGCGTTGCAAAGCTTTACGGTCACTGGATCACAAAGAACTACCGTGAAAGCTACGGCCTTTTCACATGCTCAGGTATTCTCTTCAACCATGAATCAGAACGCCGCGGCAAGGAATTCGTTACAAGAAAGATCACAGATGCAGCCGCAAGAATAAAGTTCGGAATCCAGGAATACGTTGAACTCGGCAACCTCGATTCAAAGAGAGACTGGGGCCACTCAAAGGACTACGTAAGAGCGATGTGGCTCATGCTTCAGCAGGACAAGCCGGATGACTACGTGGTTGCGACAAACGAAACAAGAACAGTCCGTGAATTCGTTGAGATAGCTTTCAGAACTGCCGGCATTGATATCGAATGGCAGGGTACAGGTGTAAACGAAGTCGGCATCAATAAGGCAGACGGCAAAACAGTTGTAAAGGTATCTGAAAAGTTCTTCAGACCTGCTGAAGTTGACATCCTTCTCGGCAACCCTGAAAAGGCCGAAAAGACACTGGGCTGGACAAGAGATATCTCATTTGCCGAGCTCGTTGAAAGAATGGTACGAAACGACCTTGCTCTTGTTGAAAAAGAGATAAAGATAAACAAGTTAAGCTGATATGAAGATCTCATTTGACGTACTTCCGCTTATAAGCGAAAACATGTCCGGAATAGGATACTGTGAAGCCGGACTCGTGGGAGATATGATACGTTCCCACCCGGAGGACAGTTTTACACTCGACTATTTTTCACGTAAGGATCATGAGGTAAAAAGGAACAGACTGAAGGCATACATGCAGGAGAACTGTTCCCTTAACGAATCTCATTTTTCCGGATTCCTGTACAGGACGGTCATGAATATCATACCGGTCCCGTACACACTGTTTTTCGGAAAGAAAGCGGATATAACCCATTTCTTCAACTACATAGTTCCGCCTTTTGTACATGGCAAAAAGGTGGTCACCATTCACGACATGGTAATAAGAGCATATCCGGAGACGGTACGTTTCCGTACAAAGCAGCTTCTGCTTACGGGTATGAAAAAGTCCATGAAGCGTGCAGATGTGATAATCACCGACTCTGAGTTCAGCAAAAGCGAGATAGCAAAATACTATCCGCAGTTTGCGGACAAGATCGAAGTGGTTTACTGCGGCGTGAATACGGAAAAATTCTATCATATCGATGATAATGAACGCATAGAAAAAACGAAGACCTCACTCGGCATCGAAGGCGAGTATTTCCTCTACCTCGGAACGATAGAGCCACGTAAGAATCTTGAACGCCTTATTGAAGCCTACGGCATTCTGAAGACCGGACATAAAAATGTTCCGAAGCTTGTCATGGCTGGCGGCAAGGGATGGCTCAACAGCGGTATCTACAGCAGGGTTGAGTCACTCGGACTTAAAGATGACGTGATCTTTACGAAATATATTCCAGATGAAGATATCTGTCCGCTGATGAACGGAGCCACTGCTTTTGTGTTTCCGTCCATCTACGAAGGATTCGGCATGCCTCCTCTTGAGGCGATGTCATGCGGCGTTCCGGTGGTATCCAGCCGTGAGGCTTCGCTTCCGGAAGTTGTGGGCGACTGTGCGGTTATGGTCGATGCATATTCGCCGCAGTCCATTGCCGAAGGAATGTATAAGATCTGGGCCGACAAAGAACTTGCAGCGGATCTCAGCCGCCGTGGCATGGAACGTGCGGCGGATTTCACCTGGCATAAATTTTCGGAAAAGCTCCATGACATCTACAAGGCGGTACTTTCATGAAGGTGCTGCAGGTAAACAAGCTCTACACTCCGCACATAGGCGGTATAGAGCGCGTGATACAGGACATATCGGAAGGACTTAACGACAGGTATGACATTCAGGTTCTGGTATGCCAGCCGAAGGGAAAGGCCTCCGATGAAGTTATAAACGGCGTAAGGGTGCACCGTTCCGGAAGCTTCGGAACGTACTTTTCCATGCCGGTATCATTCTCCTTTATTTCAGATTTTAAAAAGATGTCCCGTGATGCGGACATCGTTCACGTTCATCTTCCGTTTCCCCTCGGCGACCTTGCCTGCCTTCTTTCAGGGTACAAAGGCAAAGTGGTTATCAGCTGGCACAGCGATATAGTAAAACAGAAAAAACTCATGACTCTCTATAAGCCGGTTATGAACGCTTTCCTCAAAAGAGCGGACAGGATCTTCGTAGCGACGGAAGGACACGTAAAAGGCTCGGCATATCTTAAGCCCTACAGCAATAAGTGCGTCGTTGTTCCTTACGGTATAGATACTGAAAGTTACGAAAAGGCGGAAGCAAAACCGTTTTTAACTGAAAAGCTTAATAATAAAACCGGCCGTCTTGTTTACTACAAGGGTATCGATGTTCTTATAAGAGCCCTTAAAAACACGGAAGACTGTGAACTTTTTATTGCCGGTGAAGGCGTACTTAAAGAGTCCCTTGAAATCGAAGTACGTGACGGAGGTTTAACAGACCGAGTCCATTTCCTCGGCCGTCTGTCAGACGACGATCTTAAGGCCGCTTTCCGTGACTGTGACATCTTCATCCTTCCGTCAGTGGAAAACAGCGAAGCCTTCGGTATCGTCCAGATGGAAGCCATGGTCTACGGACATCCGGTCATCAACACCTCACTTCCGACCGGCGTTCCGTACGTAAGCCCCGACGGAGTAAGCGGTATCACCGTACCGCCGCGTGACGAAAAAGCACTGGCAGATGCCATAAACAAACTTGTACACGACGACGCTCTC
>CADAPI010000050.1 GCA_902789705.1 uncultured Ruminococcus sp. | reverse complement strand
TCAGTATTTCATTTTCTGCATCTGACCATTTCCTCATACAGAACACAGAAAAAATCGTGAACTCATCAGAAAGACCGACAGTACGGATCATGTTACATAATTTCTCATCTTCATCAATATCGAAAAGTTCAAGAATACTTAATCCGACTTTAACGCATTCCTTATCTGCTGATTCTGATAACATATTCAAAGCAAAATCAAACATTTTCTGCGCTTCAAGGATATCAGTATGATCCATGATAAACCGCTGTATATCGTCAATAACAGTTATAGCGCGATGCTTTTCACAGAATTTTTCAAAACCGGCCGACGCTTTCTGAATGTCACCTGTTCCCGCCAGTTTTAAAAGTTCGCCAAGTTCTTCTTTTTCGTTTTCTTTAAGCGGTGTATGAGCTGTGTGGTAAATAAAAATTCCATCCATCGCACCGTCGGCAAAAGTGATGCCGCCTTCTTTTGTGCGTTCCGGAAGTTTAAATTTTTTCGGAAGAATACCGTCGTCTGTTACGCTCGAAGAAATTACTTCATAAAGTGATTTACCCATATCATTTATCCTCCGTTATTATCTTAGTTCATGTCTTTAACAAATTAAAGATTTATTTGCTCATGATATCTATAATACCCTGAATTATCTCAGGATCAGGATAACCGTTTTTATCTATTCCTTCTATACCATAGGTCATTGCGTAGCTGAAGTTATCGGCAAGACATTCCTCCGGGTCGCAAGTGTATGGGGTGTTCCTTCCGAATACATCATCAAAGTTTGATGCCTGTCCCGTAGTATAATATTTATCTGTTCCGTCAACAGGAACAAGTACGGTTTCATTACACTGCATGAAACCGCATTTTGCCTCCTCAAAATGTTTTGTAGTGATAAATGCAGTATAACAGTCAGTATCTTTTCCGTCAATATTAAACGTTGCATATGAATCATGATGTTCGACATCAGGGTTGTTTATATAATATTCAAGTACCGATAGCGGCAGTTCAAAATCTGAATCTGCAATACTGAAATTTATCAGCGAATACATTTCTTTTCTGAAATCAGGATTGCATCTTGTCAGACAGTGGAACATTTCATGCCACAGCAGCTCATCAGCAAGCTGATTTGTCTGCGGAATAAAGCTAAGAAGTGAATACGCCGTTACAACGCCTGAATTAAGATAGATCTGAGTACCGTGAGTGTATCCGCTTGCGCCGGATTCAACCTCCATATCACTTTTTACAAACACGATCTCATCGACCGGCGGCAGCTCGTAACCATTCTTATCAAGCGTTTTCTTCATTTTTGCTATTCGGCTGTCGATATATATTTTTTCAAAAAAACTGAAATTCTTAATCTCTGCAGTGCTGACATCAAGTAATTCGTCCAGTGTACCGCCGCTTTTCTGCAGCCTGAAGTCAATATCGTTCTGCGTAAAGTTTCCGTAGTATTCGGTGTTCGAAAGCATAAGATCACGCCCTTCTTTTGCGGATGCAAAATGATGCGGTATCTTTCCTGAAATGATCTTTATCATACTTAAATATACTGTTGATGTAAATACCAGCAATGACAGTATAATAAGCAGTATTCTTTTTACTTTGCCTTTTTTCTGTTTCATATTTGTCTCCTTTTTCATTAAAGTCTAAGATTCAAAGCAGCTGATTTAACTCTGTTACCATCTGCTTTAAACTTACTTTATGATCTTTTCTATACGGCATTAATGCTTCTATTGATTATACCATATTATTTTACGAAATTCAAATTACATAAACCTGAAGCAAAATCAATCTGTTCTCCAATACAATACAAAATGTCTGAACAGACTTTTCCGTTACCTTGATATTCTATACGTGTTGTGCTATAATAATCAATGCACATGCAAACCGTTTTTTTACAGAAAAAAGCCGCCAGGCAACCGTAAAACGGCAATAAAATTATTGATATGGAGAATATTATGCACAATTTTGAACTGAACGCAAATCTGCCGAAAAATCATGATTTGAATAAAAAATATAACCGTTTTGCCAAACAGCTTTCTGAATGGTACAACAGCGGGAAAGTACCTGAACTCGCAAGTCAGGATACTCGCTTTATGCTGGAACTGCAAAAGCAAAAACTAAAAAAACTTGGAATTGATATGCAGATAAAGTTTGGAAAAACAGAACAAAACGAAGGCAATGTCGGGGCACTTTCCTTCGAAGACAGCGTTTTTGTGAATACCATCATTGGTACAAGTAAAAAAGTTACCACTACAATACGTAATTCCGGGAATGAGATCTACTGCAGCAGTGAAGAAGGCAATCTGTCTGTCGTATTGCAGAATCCAAAAACAGGCTGCGTTCCGCCTGCGGACACTCCATTATGCTGTCCGAACTGCGGTGCTCCTTCTACTCTCGGCGGACTCGAAGACGGTTGTGAATTCTGTGACACGAAATTTCTTATGGACGAACTTTATCCTAAGGTGATGCATATCTTCATTGAGAAATATGGCAAATTACTCTATGATAAAAAACAGATCAAAAAATATATCTTATTCTGTTCCATTGGCTTTTTTGTGTTATACATTGGTTTACACATACTGAAAAGCTTCATCATAAATACAGAGGCCTTCAGACAGTTTATGGAAGCGAAAGACTTCACCGTAGACAAAGACTCAATAGTGACCTATTTATATGCTGTTCCAGCTTCAGCTTTCATGGGTGTGTTTTTTGGTATTCCAGCATGGTTCATTGCAAATATTATCGAGTCAGTAAGGCAGCTTGCCAACGTTGGCCGTGGCGGAAGTACAATGCCAAAAACACTTATATTCTGTAATAAGATGCATACTCTTGATCCGACTTTTTCGATAGAATACTTTCGAGACAAATCAACGTCTCTTCTGAAATTCATGCTTTACAGCTCTGATCCGCAGGAACTTAATATCTGCCAGTGCAAAAAGCCGATTCCGAAAAAAATTCGTGAGATCATTGATATTACATACCGTAATTCAGGTGTGACCAAATACAGTATCAAAAATGGTGTCTGCAATGTTTCACTCACCTTTTATACTGACAGTCTGCATTACCGAAATGGCAGGATCATCCGCAGCTCTGACAAGATCCACATGAGTATGCGAAAGGTGATCAAAAAGCCAACCGATCTTGGCTTTTCTTTCAAGGCAGTAACCTGCCCGTCATGCGGAGGAAGTTTCGATGCAGCAAACGTAAGAAATTGTCCGTACTGTGGCAACGATTATCCGTTTGAGGAAAATGAATGGGTCGTAACAGATATTAGCATATGAAATCTACCTCCCTTTCTGCATCCATAAAAAAGCACCTGCCTCAGCAAGTGCTATGAAAATGTCAAAAATCTGCATATCCTGCTTATGTGAAAATAAGTAAAGATATGCAGATTTGTATTTATAAATTCCTGTGTCGAACCATCAGGGCTTTTTAATTAATCGTAACTGAAAATTTTAATGCATACGATGTAAATGACCATTGTTAAAAGCACAAGATGTATGGTCCAGAAAAGCTGTGGTGAAGAATAGTAGTCTCTTGTAAGAAGGATAAGTCCTTTTACCCACGTTTTACGGAACAGAAATGCATCGGCGGCAAGGATCGGGACAAGCGGGATAAGTCCGCTGCTGGCTCCGATATTTACCGTATCGAGTACATTTTCAAACGGTCTCGGAAATCCGCTGTTTGTGTAAAGAATGCGTCCGCCGATAAACAAAACGTAATAGACGATCATCGGTAAAGCGATCTTTGTCACGATAGTATAGCGGTCAAAAGGTTCGTCGGGATTAAGATGTCCCTTGATGACATACGGCGTTATACCGAGGAAAAGAGCAAACCATAATCCGTTTACGGCTAAGGTAAAAAGATTTCTTAAACGGGACGGGAAACGCATTGTCATTATGATCATAAGTGCCGAGGTAAGTGATGCGCACAGTTCGGATCCCGTAGCGCTCCGGGCAAGAAAGAACATTCCGCATCCCGCCAGTACCGGTATTGTGATATCGGAAAACAGCAGGAACGTGATCAGTATACTTCCGCAGAAAATGATGTAGGATTTCAGAGATACAGTAGCCAGATTATCATTAAGAAGCTTATCTGCAAAGTTCTGGCTGATCTCGCTGATTTTCGGAGCGTTCAGGAAATGTCCGGCACAAAGGGTTATTATGAATGCAAACAGGAACGGGATAACATAATTTAGTCTGCTTAACGGACTTATGTTTTTTGAAGACTTTAACATATTGGCACTGTGACGGCCGTGCTTTCTAATTGCCTTCAGTTTTCTTTCGATCCATTTTACGATATCAGAACAAAGTCTGACTTCATATTTCATATTGGCACGGAGATCGCTGAGTTTTTCGCGGTCATCAACGCTTCCTTCAATTTCGATCTTTGAAGCATGCGAGAAAAGGTTTCCGGTAGTTCTCAGATGATGAAGAGAATCTTCTTCATTTCTGGTTATCCATCCCTGACTGGACAGTGCCTTCAGAATTCCTACGTTATATCCTTTGTCTGAATCAGCGGCAGTTACTCCGGTTTCCTTAACAAGAGCCGCCAGTACAGTTTCATAAATATCACGTATAACAAGTCCGGCGGAATCAGTTTCCCCGTTTACATATCTTGTGTTAAGATCATCAAGGTGCTGTCTGAGCTGAAGCATAAGTGCTTCGATGTCGTTCCCTCCTGCAGCCGACATATTCTGTGAAGAACCATATTTCTGTTCTATCTCGGCAAATTTGGCTTTTACCCATTCAATATCATTCTGACAGAAGTTTATTATATTTGCGATATTTCTTCTGTATTCTTCAAGCTCCGCTCTCTGATCAGGAGTTCCGCTGGAGTCAGTCTGGGCAGAATGAAGGAATGCGTTTGAAATTTTTCTCAGATTGTGGAGTCTGTTTTTTTCACTGCTGTCGATCAGTTTCCTGGTGTACAGTCCGTCTATGACAGTAACGTACATGTTTTCCTGCCTGTCATCCTGAACGCGGATATCGGCGGCATTTTTCAGTGCGTATATTATCGTTTCAAAAATTATACGAATATCTTTACCGGCACCATTGATGTCTCCGCTGTTATACTTTCGGCAGATCCCGGCAAATGTCGATTCCAGCCTGGCGATTATTTCGTCTGTATTCATAAAGAGCTCCTTGTAAAATAAATTTTGCAATCCCTCTCATATACATAGATAAGTATACCATAACAGACAAGATAAATCAACGTAAAAACGTATTCTTTCTTTTACTTATTCTGCTGACCAAAACGCTTATAATACATTTCCCGTAATTCTATACAGTAGTTAAAATTTGTACTTTTTATCATATTAAAAAAAGCTGAGCGGACTTTCACTGTCAGCTCAGCTTAATATAATGCCTTCCTTTTTTAACTTTCAAACACAGCGGTGATCTCATCAAGTGTTTTTGCTCCGTTTATGAAAAAATAATCACCTTTCTGATAATCAGCAAATTCTTCAGCAGTTATCTCCTTATCTCCTATAAAGAAACGTCCGTCATCGGTATATGTATCCATTTCATCTTCGTCCACATCACGGTTTCCGTTTTTGTCATCGAAATAATCAGCCTGTATTACTCTGAAAGTTTCAAGCTCATGGTTTTCATTTATCTTCATGTATGTCTCGTAACGGATCATGCCGGCGAAATCTGCATTTGAATTATGAATACAGTTATGTCCCGGCAGATAATCATAGCCGACGTTGCCCATTGCACCGTAAGGAGCATGATCCATTACCGTATATACCTTTCCGTCAGCATAGGTAAAGAGAGATATCCAGTATCCGTCATTTCCTGCAGCGAGTTCAGGAATATCATCTCCGTCTATATAAACAAGAGAAAATTTCACTCCATCTCCGTCTGCGCTGGCAAGAGATTTGCATGTTTCAAGATAAGCTGCCTTATATCCGCTTAATGATGGAGCTTCAGCAGTTGCCTTTACTGTTTCGGCGGCAGTTTCCACAGCCTTCTTTTCTGCTGCCTTTGTTTCTTCGACTGTTGCTGCCGCTTCAGATGCAGCTTCTGTCACAGCTTTTGTTTCTGGCTTTTCAGTTTCTGCTTCGGTTTCAGCGACAGTAACAGCAGTTGTTCCTTCAGTCACTTTCTCTGTAACTTCACCGGTGCTGATGTTTGTGTTTTCATTTACCGGACCGCATGATGCAAGTACCACCGACGCTATAAGTGCAGAAACCAGAACAGCAATTTTGTTTTTTGACATTATAAATTCCTCCATTTGTTCATTCTTTGTATGTAAATTCTATTTTACTACTTAGATTAATTTGTTTCAAGACTAATATTCAACTTAATATTTACCGCTTAACTCTGTTTTTTTGTCTATATATATGATATCAGATTATATTTGTCCGGTGTCCGAAATTACAAATTTGTAATTGCTTTTTCAGTACCCGGAAAGCCCTTAAAAACAGCACCAAAATGTGCGTGTTATAGTAAACGAAAAATTTATTTTTCGTTTACTATTAGCCGATATGCAGGGAGCAAACGTAGTTTGCGGATCTGCAAGGCAATATAAATTAATTAATTAATTATACCGTCAAAAAAGCGGAGCAGTATATTGTTTCTGCTCCGCTCAAATTTATAAAGTAAATACCAGTTTCGATTTACAGGATATTTATTTCTGCTTATTCAGCTTCGTAAATTGTTGTTTCGCTTCCGTTTACAACGTAGATATATCCGTAAGCCTGATAAGCTTTATCAAAACCTTCAAGAACCTTATCTCCTGAAACAAGATCGTAGATAGCCTTTTCATTGCTGTTGTAGAGAAGATGATTTCCGAAGTATGATCCGGATGTTTCAAGTTTCAGCGGTGCGTCCTTTTTGTTTGCTACAAAGTAGGAATAACCGTCGGTGCTTGAAAAATATGAATCCTCAGTAAATGAGCTTTCCTGACCTGACAATATTACATTTCCTTCAGTATCGATCAGAGCATTTTTGTCGTCCTGTGTCTTTGCAGAGAAATAACCAGGAACACCTGCAGGTCTGAAGCTCTTATATTCCTCTTTTGTCAGTTCCTTGCCGTCAGCTGAAACAAGACCCTTCTTGTTTATATCATCATGTTCAAAGCTGAATACGCCGTCGCCTACATAACTAACGAATTTATACTTTGCGTCTATCACAACAGTACCGCTCTTGTGGATGATACCGCGGTTGGTACCGTCATAGAAACTGTAGAAATCATCGCTTTCAGAATCATCGGAAAGTGAATATTCTGTTGTGAACAGCTTCTTCATATCTTTATCATAAACAGTAGTCTTACTGTCTTTGTATTCAGTAATAAGATCGCCTACTACAGTCTTTCCTTCTATATCGATAAGCTTGTCATCAGCACTAACTGCAATTTTATTATGATCCTTATCGCTGAATGTGATGATCTCGCTGCCTACACTGTAGTTAGGATCGAACTTCTGAGCTGTGTTTTCGAGGAATTTGTGTTCCTTTGTATCATAAAGCTTAACAGTACCGGTATAAAGAACATCGCCGTCCTTTACATCAAGAGCGAACTGTCTGCTAGTTGCAAAGTAGATAGCTTCATCCTTGTTTGTTGTTACAGCTTCAGGAAGATATGCCTTTACATAGCGTTCATTCACCTTTTCAAAAGTTCCGACCTTTGCATCTGTGCCGAGTACAACAGTGCCGTCTGCTTCCATAAGTCCGCCGTATGTAATATCATTCTCAGGAACTGTGTAATAAGCGAAAAGGCCTGTATCTCCAAGCTTTTCAACGTAAGTTACCTTGCCTTCAAGGAGTGGGTTTCCCTTGAAATCAAGACACTGAATTTCTTCATCGCTTACCTTTTTATAAAGGAACTCACCGTAATGATCGATGCCGTCACCAAGTTTGCCAACTTCCTTAAGAGAAACGCTCTTTACCTCAGGCTTTTCAATCTCAGCAAGTATCTCAGAAAGAGGCTTTGGGTCAGCAGCTGGTTCTTCAGCTTCTGTAACTGCCTCTGTTTCTGAAACAGCTTCTGTAACCTCTTCAGTTTCTTCAGCATCTTCTGCTGCTTCAGTTACTGCCACGCTGTTTTCTTCAGGCTTTTCCTCTTTAACTGTTTCGCTTCCGCATGCTGTCACTGAAAGTGCTGCAGCAAAGAGAAGTGAAAATAATACTATGCTTTTCTTTTTCATTTTTTGCCTCCGATTTTATGTTATATATTTCCGGGTGGGATGATTACAAAGTTTCAGCCCCGTATCCCTTAGTGCATTATATATAATATAAGCGGAATTTATTATAACATATAACCAATATCAAGTCAACCATTTCATATGGTAAATTATACAAGAACATTATGAACATAGCGACTGCTTTATTATGCAAAAAAACAAGGAACCGGTGAAAAATCAAAAGTTCCTCGTTTATATCGTTTATTTCGAATCGCTGAATCTGATCATCGCAGTATTTCATCTATCGTTGAAACTGTACTGAACGTTCCCTTGTTTCTTGAAATGATCTCCCGTAAAGCCTGAAGTTCAAAGTAGCTGATGTAGCAGATAAGAGTAGTATTTTCACCGGCTATCGCGCCTCTTGAATCCATAATGGTACAGGTCTTGCCAAGCTTCTCCTTGATATCATTAACGATCGCATCAGCGTCCTTTGTAATAATAGTCACCTGCTTTATCGCTTCAAAATGATCAGTAAAATGGTCTATCACTGCAGTCGCTACGATATACACGAGCAGACTGAGAAGCGCCGAATTTCTGTTCATTTTAAGGAATACAACTGCATAGACACACACGTTAAAACCTATAAGTATCGGACTCATACTGTAGTTCCTGCCTGTCTTACTGTAAAGCCGGCTTACAATAATGTTGGCGAGAATCTCTGATCCGTCAATACAGCCGCCGTTCCGGAGAATCAACGAAAGGCCAGCGCCAAGAATCGCACCGCCGAAAGCAACCGCCAGAAAATGCTCGGTATTCAGTTCAAAAGGTATCTTTTCAAAAAGCTCCAGTCCTAAAGTATAGACTATCGACCCGCCAAGTGCCTTGAACATAAAAGATCTTCCCAGAAAAAAGAATCCTGCGATCAGAAACGGTATGAACACCGCAATAACGCACAGTGAAAGGCTGTATCCCGTAAACTTGTTTATCAGAATTCCAATTCCGGCCGTACCGTAATCTATCGCATCATTCGGGATAAGGATGCAGGCTACCGAAAAGCTTGCAAGCAGTGCCCCGACAGTAATGAGTACGTAGTCCATGATGCTTCTAAATTTTTTATTCAACGTTTTACGCTCCGTTTCCTTATTATTAAAGCGCTGGTCTTTCTTTAAATCAGCGCCTGAGTAGGGGGCGAAACCCCGTTTTCCATCCTTATACAGATCCGATGAAATCGGATCTGCGGTTTAATCAGTATTTCTTTATATCTCTGAATAATCAGTATCAAGAGCTATCTGCAGCTTATGATCCGGAAATGTTTTCTGAACGTCGGAAACTATAGCTTTATACACTTCCCTGCGGTCCGGAGCGTCAAAACTTACAACGACATCGAAACGAATGGTATTTGTTTCTTTTGTCAGATAGAATCCGTGCATCTGCAGAATATATTCGTGTGAGAATACGATCTCCCTTACCTTCCGTTCGATTGCTTTCGCCTCGTCGTCCTGCGTGTTAATTGAATAAACACCGATCGCTGTAAGAATGACCTTGTGTTTTATGAATACAGCCGTCTGTATCTCACGGATAAGGCGGTCCAGCCTGTCTGCTGAATATGTATCCGATACTTCAATATGAACAGATCCGTTCCATGCATCCGGTCCGTAGTTATTCAGAACGAGATCGTAAGCTCCCTCAACGCCGTCAAATTCTGTTACCGTCTGCTTTATGCTTTTTGCAAGTTCCGGATCACTGCGTTCACCGAGTATCTGCGAAACTGTACCCTTCAGCATCTCAAAACCGGATTTGATTATGACCAGCGATATTACAGCACCAAGCCACGCTTCAAGTGAGAGTCCCCACAGAAGAAATATTACTGCAGCTGCAAGCGTTGAAGCCGAGATAACCGAGTCAAGAGTTGCATCTTCCCCTGAATTGACGAGAGAATCGGAGTTGACCTTTACGCCTACGCTTTTGACGTATTTTCCGAGCACGATCTTAACGACAACAGCAGCGCCTACAATTACAAGAGAAACTCCCGTATATTCCGGTGTCTGCGGCGAAATGATCTTCTTAACCGATTCTGTAAACGACGTAATGCCTGCATATAATACGATAACGGAAATGATCATTGCACTAAGATATTCAATTCGTCCATATCCGAAAGGATGTTTTTTATCCGGTTCCCTGCCTGCGAGTTTTGTACCGATGATAGTAATAAGCGAACTTCCGGCATCTGAAATATTGTTGACTGCATCGAGAACTATAGCTATCGAATGTGTCATAAGACCGATCACAGCCTTGAAAGCTGCAAGAAATACATTGGCCGCTATCCCGATAATACTCGTTTTTATGATCGTTTTTTCTCTTGATGTATCATTTAGTGAATTTACTTCCGATAAATCTCTTCGCATATATAATCATCACCGTTTCATGCAATAGTAATTACTATGATTATACCATGATTTATATCAAAATTCAATTTACTTTGCTTCCTTTTTCAGACTTTTTGCAAAGCCGAAATAAACTATAAAGCACATAGTTATCTGTACAATTGTGGAACACGGAGTTGCGAGGCCTATTTTGAAAAGTGAGCCGTTTCCGATGTGTGACATGAGGAAAGCAACCGGTATTCTGATAATAAAAGCTCCGAATATTCCCTGGAACATGACGAACTTTGTTTTCTCGATACCGTTATAAAATCCGATGAAGCAGAAAAGAAAACATGTGAACAGGCAGTCTATTGCATATGCCTTAAGGTAATCCCATGCTGCTGCGATTGTATCAGGTTTGTTCGAGAATATGCCGGCAAGCAGATCACCGTGGAAGAATGCGACGAAGAACATGATTACGCCGAAAACCGTTGATACTCCTATACCGCTTTTCAGCGCCTTTACAGCACGGTCGGTATGACCTGCGCCGTGATTCTGCGCTACAAAAGCTGCCATCGACTGCATGAAGGCAAGCGGAACGAGCATTATGAATGCACAGACCTTCTGTGCAACCCCTACACCGGCAGATGCGGTCACTCCAAGTCTGTTTACGATACCGGTCAGTACAAGGAACGACACACCGACAAGGAAATCCTGAAGTGCTATCGGTATTCCGATACGAAATATAATAAAAGCACAGCTCTTTTTCAGACTAAGGTCTGA
This sequence comes from uncultured Ruminococcus sp., assembly GCA_902789705.1. Classification (GTDB taxonomy): domain Bacteria; phylum Bacillota; class Clostridia; order Oscillospirales; family Ruminococcaceae; genus HUN007. The sequence continues at coordinate 2,386 of CADAPI010000050.1, read as the reverse complement.
CCGGTGAAATTCAAACGGCAGCTTCGTTCTCTTAATGATAAAGAATGAAATGATCACGCTTATAAGCTGAGCAAGAACAGTTGCCAAAGCAGCACCTGAAGCTCCCATATGAAAACCTGCTACAAAAAGAAGATCCCCGGCTATATTGAACGCACACGCTATACCGACTGCAATAAGAGGGGTTCTTGAATCTCCGAGGCCTCTGAAAATACTTCCAAGAAGATTGTATGCGGTAATTACAAGGAATCCTCCCCCGCATATTCTTATATAGTTCCTCGTAAGATCAAACGCTTCAGCCGGTGCCTGCAGCATCTTTGCAAGAAGTCCGCATCCGAGAACACCGATAAGCGTAAACAGGGCACCAGTAAGTGCGAAAATAATAAGACCGGTCCCGATCGTTTTTGCTGCATCTTCGGGACGTTTCTGTCCTATCCTCTGTGCGACCGCTACAGTAATGCCCATTGAAAAGCTTACTATCAGATTCGTAAGGGTCTGAAGTATCTGTGATCCGGTGGAAACTGCAGACACGTCCGCATCTGTTCCGAACTGACCGACTACAAGAAGATCGACGGCACCGTACATCGCCTGCAGAAACATTGCAAACAGTACAGGCAGCATAAATTTAAGAAGCTTAGGCAGAATAGCCCCTTCAGTAAAATTATTTTTCAAACTTAAAAACCTCCGTAAAAAGCCGGACAAAACAGCAGGTTTTCCCCTGCAGCCCTGTCCGGCACACAATGAGTCTATTTTATCATAATAATACTTGAAAGTCAAGAAAAACATGACACTGGTTTTCAAGTCAGAGCTGCCTCATAACTCATAAATTTAAATCAATATTTGAAGGTAGAATTCAATTGTCACTTAACCAGTTCTATCTTTCCTTCAAGCCCATCGGTATAGGTGACTTCATTCTCCGACGTTACGATTATCATTTCAAATCCGCCGTGTTTTTTCTGGTACTCCAGTGCTTTATCCTTACCCATAACAAACAGTGCAGTAGAAAGGCAGTCACAGAGAATTCCGCTGTCGCTTATTACTGTGACTGATGCTATACCGTTGTCGGCCGGATATCCGTCTGACGGATCAATAATGTGGCAGTATCGTTTCCCGTCTTCGCCTGTGAAATAACGTTCGTAGTTTCCGGAAGTGACCACCGCCTTGTCTGAAACTGAAACAATACATAACTGTTCAGATTCGTCAAGCGGATCTCTTACCGCTACCTTCCAGTCAGTACCGTCCGGTCTTGATCCTACCGTCTGTACATTTCCGCCAAGACTTATTACAGCTGAAGATACTCCGTGCCGGCGGAAAATATCTGAAACGACATCGCCGGTATAGCCTTTTGCTGACGCTCCGAGATCGAGCATCATACCTTCAGGTAAAGTAAGTTCATTACCGTTAAGCTTTACTTTTTCATAACCAGTCAGCTGCAGAAGAGAGTCGATTACGTCCTGTTCAGGAATTTTGTATTTTCCGGTTGTAAATCCCCATTCTCTGACTACAGGACAGACAGTAGGATCAAGCGCACCGTTTGTCTTAAATGAAATAGCAAGCATAAATGACAGAACTTCTGCTGTTTCCTCACTTACTGAAACTGTCTTTCCGCCTGAATGGGAAGCTTTCCATATCTCACTTTCTTCGTCAGTTGCAGAAAAAAGCTTTTCAAGTTCAGTTATTTTTAATGCAGCTTCACTGAGTGCACCTTCCCGGTCTTCCCCGTATGCCTTCAGTGTCATTAAAGTATCCATTGCGAACAGATCACGCACTGAAGCTTCATCAGATGAAACTGTATCCGTTATCTGCTGATCAGATGCCGGAAGATCACCTTCGGATGAACATGAGACCGTAAGAAAAGATATAAGCAGGCAGAATGCTAAAATAATTATTTTTTTCATAAAAACCTCATTATACGATTTTGTGGCTGCTGTCATAGAAGGCAGCAGCCACATCGGAAATATTAAAAAAGGAGAGTAGAGTTAAAAGAATGAACAATTTACCCTTTTAACAAAAGGAAAGCATTCAGTAAATAATACGGGCCACTGAACGCAAAGCTGTCAGTGATTTGCTAATGCTTTCTTTATAGATACTGAAAAATGGCTGGTTTTTCAGTTATCTGCGTGCTGAATCAAGTGCTGCTGCAACAGCGCCCATGATTCCGTTTGAACTGTAAGTGCATCCGCTGTAGGCACTTACCTGAGAATTTGTAGTTCCCATGATCTGTCCGAAAACATGATCTTTAGCATCGTTGAAGTATGCCGGATCGCTTTCGGCAGTACTGCCTGAAATGGATGTGATTGCATCATTTTCGATAGTTATAGTAACTGTAATGTCGCCGTCATATCCGTATGCTGTGCCGGTAAATGTTCCGTTATTGTAAACGTACTGG